>JAFAMS010000136.1 GCA_019233165.1 Vulcanimicrobiota bacterium
GCGTGCGGCCGACCGCGAGCCCCGAGCCGTTGAGCGTGTAGGCGAACTCCGGTCGGGCTTTGGCGTCGCGCCGAAAGCGAATGTTCGAGCGGCGAGCTTGGAAATCGGTGCACAGCGAGCACGAGCTGATCTCGCGATAACCGTTCTGCGACGGAACCCAGACCTCGAGGTCGTACGTCTTGGCGGAGTTGAAGCCGGTATCGCCCGCGCACAGCAGCACGACGCGATACGGCAGCTCCAGCTCGCGCAGCGCCGATTCCGCGTCGGCGACGAGCCGCTCGAGGTCCTCGAGCCCGGCCTCGGGCTCGCAGACCCGCACCAGCTCGACCTTCTCGAATTGGTGGACGCGCATCATCCCGCGCGTATCCTTACCGGCGGCGCCCGCTTCTTTGCGAAAACACGGCGAGTATGCGGTGTACTTCAGCGGCAGCTGCTCGGCGCTCAAGATCTCGTCCGAGTGCAGCGCGGTCAGCGGCACTTCTGACGTCGGGATCAAGAACAAGTCGGGTTCGGGGTCGGCGAACATCGCGTCGGCGAACTTCGAGAGCTGTCCGGTCGACCACATCGTCGCGCGCGAGACCAAAAACGGCGGGGCGATCTCGGTGTAACCGTTGCCCGCGGCACGATCGAGGAAAAATGAGATCAGCGCGCGCGAGAGCCGTGCGCCCGCGCCGCGCAAGAGGACGAAACGGCTCCCCGAGAGCTTCGCCGCGCGTTCGAAGTCCAGGATTCCGAGCGCTTCGCCCGTCTCCCAATGCGGTTTTGGCTCGAAGGAGAACGCCGGCGGCGCTCCGCCTTCGCGAACGAGTACGTTCGAAGCGGCGTCGGCACCGTCCGGAACGCTGGGATCGAGGAGGTTCGGGACCTCGGCGAGGATCTCGCGCAAGCGCTCCTCGAGGACCGGCGTGCGCGCCGCTTGCTCGGCGATCTTCCGGTCGAGCTCTGCGATCGCGGGCTTGAGTGCGGCCGCTTCGGACGCGCGGTCCGAGGCGCGCGAGATCCGCTGGGTCAGCGCGTTCTTCTCCGCGCGCAGCCGTTCGACGTCGGTGAGCTCGGCGCGATAGACGCCGTCCAGCTCGAGGACCCGGTCGACGAACGAGGCGTCGCCCCTCCGCGCGGCCGCGCGGCGGACGCCTTCGGGATCGCGCCGGATTAGATTGATATCGAGCAGAAGCGGCCCGTTATGCGACCAACGCAAACGCTCCTACCCGGCCAGGGATTCGACCCGAGCGAGCTGCTCGCGCCCTCACAAGCGATCCTCGCCTACACCGCGCGCGTTCCGCTCGCGCCGCTCGGTGTCGAGACCGTCGGCCTCGACGCCGCGTTCGGACGCGTCTTGGCGCGCGATGCAATCGCCGACGCGCCGTACCCGGCGCATCCGCGCTCTGCGATGGACGGCTTCGCCGTGCGAGCCGAGGACGGCGTCGGACCGCGCGCGATCGTCGGCGAGGTGCGGATGGGCCACGCTCCACCGGGCGCCGTGGGATCCGGCCAAGCGATGCGGATTCCGACGGGAGGCGCGGTCCCCGAGGGCGCCGATTCGGTCGTTCCCGTCGAGGACGCCGACGAGCGCGACGGCTCGGTCGTTCCGGGCGAAGCGCCGCAACGCGGTTACGCGATCACGCCGACCGGCGAAGACATGCGGCGCGGCGATCTCATTTTGCGCGCGGGGATTCGGCTCGACGCGCGCGCGCTCGGCGTTTTGGCGACGCTCGGGATCACCGCGATCCCCGTCTGGCGCCGTCCGCGCGTTGCGATCATTTCGACGGGCGACGAGCTGATCGATCCCGACAAGGTACCCGGGCCCGGGCAGATCCGCGACTCGAATCGATACGGGATCGCAGCGGCGCTGCGTGGTGTCGGCGCCGAGCCGGTCCATCATCCGCGCGCGCTCGACGATCCTGCCAAGCTCGAGGCCGCGATCGAACGCGCGCGTGCCGAGTCCGATGCGATCGTTCTCTCGGGCGGCTCCTCGGTCGGCGTCCGCGATCTCGTACCGCGCGCGATCGATCGTCTCGGAAAACCGGGGGTCGTCGTGCACGGGCTGCGCGTGCGGCCGGGAAAGCCGACCGTCCTCGCCGCGCTGGACGAAAAGCCCGTCATCGGCCTCCCCGGGAATCCGATGTCCGCGCTGATGATTTTCCGCACGATCGCCGAGCCGATCTTCCGCAGGCTTACGGGTGAAGCCGAACCGCGCGGCGTTCCGGCGTTCGCCCGCGCGGCCACGGCGCTCGTCGGGCGGCCCGGGTGGACCTGGTTCGTCCCGGTGAACGTCGAAATCGACGGCGTCGAGCGGAAGATCAAGCAGCTTCCGATCCGCTCCTCGCACACGAGCTTGCTGGCGCGCGCCGACGGGTTCGTCATCATCCCCGAAGATCGGCCGCGGATCGAAGCGGGCGAGGCGATCGAGGTTCATCCTTTCCTTCAATGACAGCGACCCCGATGACCCGAACGCTTGCGCTCTTCTCGTGCGCGGTCTTGGCGGGCTGCGTCAAGATCGACAATCACGGCGTCACCGTCCCAATCCCGAGCGCGCCGCCTTCGGCTTCGCAGATGTTCAAGGACGGTCTGGTCGCGGCGAAGGTCCGGGCGGCGGTCGTCTCCGTCGATCTCGATGCGGCGGCGCGTCTGGGCGTCGGGGTGAAAGACGGGACCGTCACGCTGGCCGGCACCGTCAAGACCGCGCAAGAGCGTCGCGAAATCGAAGCCGCGGTCCGCAAAGTCGCCGGCGTCAAGGAGATCGACGACCTCATCCTCGTCAACGCGCACGCCGCGACGTTTTCGGGCGGCGATTTCGCGCTCGCCGCGCGCGTCACGACGGCGCTCGCCGCGCAAACCGGCGTCAATGCGGCAAGCTTGCGCGCGAGCGCGCAAGACGGCGTTGTAACGCTGAGCGGTCGCGTCCCCTCGGAGTCGATCAAACAGACCGCTCTCGAAACCGTCCGCAAGACGAGCGGCGTCAAACGCGTCGTGGATAGGATACGTGTCGGCCAATAGGAAGCCGCCGGCTCCGGCGCCGCTCGTCGCGGCGGTTCCGACGACGACGCCGTTCGTCGCGCCGGAAGTGCTCGAGCGCACGTACGGTGCACCCGGGATGCTCCGGCTGGGGGCGAACGAGAGCAGCTTCGGACCTTCGCCGCGCGCGATCGCCGCGATGCGCGAAGAGGCGCCGCGGAATTCGTGGTACGGCGATCCCGAATCGTACGAGCTGCGCAGCGCGCTCGCGCGGCGGCTCGGATGCTCGGTCGAGAACTTGATCGTCGGCTCCGGGATCGACGACCTGCATAGCCTCGTCGTGCGGACGTTCTGCGCGCCCGGTTCGACGGCGCTCGAGACCGAAGGGACGTACGCGACGTTTGCCTACCACGTCGCGGCGTACGGCGTCCGATTACGAACGGTCCCCTATCGCAGCGACGGCGGCGTCGACGTCGACGCGCTGATCGACGTCGCGCGTCGCGAGCAGCCCAAGATGATCTATCTCGCGAACCCCGACAACCCGAGCGGGACGTTCGTCGAGCCCGAGGCGGTCGCGACGCTGCGCGACGCGCTCCTCCCCGATCAAGTCCTCGTCCTCGACGAGGCGTACGCCGATTTCGTTCCGCCGGAGAAGCTGCTCCAGCCGCTGCTCGATCCACAGGTGATCCGGATGCGGACGTTCTCGAAAGCGTACGGCCTCGCCGGCGCCCGGATCGGCTACGCGATCTGCGACCCGCAGATCGTGCGGACGTTTCAGAACATCCGCCAGCACTTCGGAATCAATCGAAACGGTCAGATCGCTGCCTTGGCCTCCCTCGAGGACGACGCATTCGTGCGTGGCGTCGTCGACGAGGTCGAGCGCGGACGCGAAGACTACTACGCGCTCGCCGCCCGCCACGGCTTGCGCTCGGTCCGCTCGCTCACGAACTTCGTCTGCATCGAGATCGGCACGAAAGCAGAGGCCAACGCCTTCCTCGAAGATCTCCTGCGCCGCGGCGTCTTCGTCCGCAAGCCGAGCGCCCCGCCGCTCGACGGTTACATCCGCGTAACGGTCGGCACGCCGGCCGAGCGAACAAAGTTCGCCGAAATCTTCGCGGCAGCAAGAACGCCGGTGCGCGCGTGAGATATGCCGTCGTTAGCGACATTCACAGCAACCTTGAAGCATTCCAAGTTGCTTTGGGGCGATTGGAGGGCGACGATCATCTGCTCTGTCTCGGCGACATCGTCGGGTATGGGCCGAATCCGAACGAGTGCCTCGAGCTGTTGCGCGGGCGGATCAACACGACGGTGCTCGGCAATCACGACGTCGCGGCGATCGACAACTTCGGGATCGAGTGGTTCAATCCGGCGGCGCGCGAGGCGATTCGCTGGACGCAAGGCGTGCTGAACGCCGAGAACAAGGCCTGGTTGAACACGCTCGGCTACGAGTATCGCGATCCGGCGTTCCTGATGGTTCACGGCGCTCCGAGTCCGGACTACTTCGAATACATCCTCGACAAGGACACCGCGCGCAAAGCGTTCGACTCCACCGACGCGCCGCTGATTCTGATCGGTCACACGCACATCGCCGAGATGTACGCGCTCGCCGCCGACGGAACGATCTCGCACCGCCATTTTCAAAACGGCGGAACCGTGGAGCTCGATCCGGCGTTTCGTTACATCGTCAACGTGGGGAGCGTCGGGCAGCCGCGGGATCTCAATCCGCAAGCGAGCTTCGGTTTTTACCAACCGGACGAACGCCGAATCGAAGTGACTCGGTTCGACTATCCGATCGCCGCGGTGCAAGAGAAGATCGAGTGCGCGCACCTTCCCGAGGTGCTCGCCAGGCGCTTGGGGCTGGGAAGGTGAAGGGGCCCGCAATGGCAGCTTTTGCTCGCTTGCTGACGGGCGTGCTCGCGCTCGGGCTCGCACTCGCAGCGCCGCTCTCTGCGGCCCCGCTCCCGGAGCGGAACGACTACGCCAACCCACAATTCGCAACCGCGCTCGGCGCGGCGCTGAAAGATTTTTACGCGCGCAACTTCGAGCAGGCGCAACGCGAATTCGAGACGGCGCTGAACATCGTGCCGGACAACACGCTGGCGATCGCCTTTTTGAACGCCTCGGCGTCGCACGTCGGCGGCGGGCTCGACGTCCTTTCGAACATCGAGGAAGACGCCGTCGGAAAATCCCCCAAGAGCTACATCGCGCACGTCCGGCTGGGGTTTACGTATCTCTTCTCCGGGTTGCTCGGACGCGACCGGTCGGTCGATGCTCGCGAAGAGCTCAACGCCGCCGTCAACCTCGATGCGACGGCCCAAGCGGCGCACGTCGGTCTGGGGATCATGCGCTCGAACGAACGCTCGGCGAACAGGGCGAAGACCGAATTTCTCGCTGCGCTCCGCAACGATCCGAACAACGTCCTGGCGCGCGAGTATTTGGGGACGATCTATCAGGTCGACTTGCGCGACCCGCAAGAAGGGTTGAAGTACGTCGTCGGCGTCCCGAACCTCGTCCCGGACTACGCCGACATCCAATTCCACCTCGCCTCGATCATGCAGGATCTCAAGCTGTACGACGATGCGATCCGCTACGCGAAGGCCGGGATCGCGCTCGACACGGGTCGCGTCGGCGAAGCGGGGCAGCACGGCTACGTCTTGATCGCCCAAATCCTCTTGCAACAGAAGAAAGTCGGCGAGGCGAAGAAGTACTTGCAGCAGGCCGTCACGTACGACGCCGACGGCATCTACGCCAAGAAACTGCTCGACAAGATCGCAAAGGGCGACTACGAAGACAAATCAGCCGGATCGACCCCTCCTCCCGCCAAGCACTGACGAGCCGATCGACGACGGCCGCTGCTTCGCCTGCGGTCGCGAGAATCCGATCGGGCTGCGTCTCCGGTTCACGGTCGACGAAAACGGGGCGACGTGCGAGACGACGCTCGGTGAGGATTTTCAGGGTTGGCGAGGCGTCGCCCACGGCGGGATCGTCATGGCGCTGATCGACGAAGCGATGGCATACGCGGCCAGCTCGCGCGGCTGGAAAGGCGTGACCGGCGAGTGCACGACGCGATTCCGGCGCCCCGTCCCGCTCGGCGCGCCGCTCAAACTGCGCGGTCGCGTCGCGTGGGAGCGCCGCAACGTCGTCGGCGTCGAGGCCGAGATCCTCGACGCCTCGGGGACGCTGCTCGCGAGCGGCGAGGGCAAATTCGTCGGCAAAGGCCGCGTCGCTCCGGGCGAACTAGGCAACCCCCCGTGAAATCTAAGCAGACGCGAATCACAGAGAAAGCGCGCGAACAGCGCACCAACTCACCGACGCTGGACAACCGGCGGGCGCGGCATGAGTTTCACATCCTCGAGTCGCTCGAGGCCGGACTCGCGCTCACCGGTACCGAGATCAAAAGCATTCGCTCGGGCGGCGTGAGCTTGAACGAAGCGTTCGCGCGCGTCAAAGACGGCGAGCTGTGGCTCGTGAACATGTACGTCCCGCCGTACAAGCAAGGGAATGCGTTCTCGGCGCACGACGCGCGCCGGCCGCGCAAGCTGCTCGTCCACAAGGAGCAGCTCGACCGCCTCGCGTCGCGCAGCGCGGAGAAAGGACTCACGATCGTTCCCCTGCGCTTGTACTTTACGCGCGGGATCGCCAAGGTCGAGATCGGTCTCGCGAAGGGCAAGAAACTTTACGACAAGCGCAAATCGATCCAGGAGCGCGAGGTCAGGCGCGAGATCGAGCGCGCCGAGTCCCGCTAATGCGCCGGGCACGCCCGGAGCGCCGGCTTGAAGCGCATCTCGAGGAGCAGCGCATTGCGCCCGATGGCGCCGCGCTCCTCATCGCGTGTTCGGGCGGCCCGGACAGCGTCGCGCTCGCGAGCCTTCTCGCCCGCGCAGCTCCCGCGCATCGCTGGCGAGTCGTCTTAGCCCACGTCAACCACCATCTGCGTCCTTCTTCGTGGCAAGACGAATGCGTCGTCCTTTCCGTCGCGGCGAGGCTTGCGGTTTCGGTTCGCATTGCAGCGCTCGACGGCACGGCGCGCGATGAGGCGACGATGCGCCAGCGCCGCTATGCAGCGCTCGCGCAAGCGGCGCGCGATGAGGGCGCGGCGGTCGTGGTAACCGCGCACACCGCGGAAGATCAGAGCGAGACCGTCCTGCTCGCGCTGTTCCGCGGAACCGGCCTCGAAGGACTCGCCGGGATGCCGCCGCGCCGGACGCTGGAGGAAGGCATCGAGCTCGTGCGCCCGCTCCTGCGCATCTCGCGCGAAGAGCTCCACGGCGAGCTGGGTGCCAGCGCCTTGCCGTACGTGCGAGATCCTTCGAACGCGGATCCGGCATTCCGCCGTAACGCGCTCCGCATCGCCCTGGGGGCGCTCCGCGAGGAGTTTCCGCGCCTCGACGAGGCTGTCGCGCGCTGCGCCGCGATCGTTTCGGAGGAGCTCGCCGGCGAAGACCGGTCGGCGGCGCGGCGGCGGCTCCGCGCGGCGCTCGCCGGCGAGGTGGGCTTGCGCGACGTCCCGTTCGAAAGGATCGAAGCCGCGCTCGCGGCGCAGCGCGGCCGCGTTCACATCAAGGACGGGGTAGAGCTCGTCATAGGAGAGCACGGTGCAGACTCGCGAGTCATCCGCCGAACGGATTGAAGTCGTCTTCACTGCCGAGGCGATCGCGGCGGCGATCGACCGCATGGCGCGCGCGATCGCAGCCGATTATGCGGAGGCCGATCTTCGGATCGTCGCGATCCTCAAAGGTGCGATGTTCGTCGTGAGCGATCTCTCGCGCGCGCTCGCGACGCTCCCTGGGGGGCCGCGGCCGACGCTCGACTTCATGGCTGTTTCCAGCTACGGAAACGACACCCGGAGCTCGGGCGAAGTGCGCTTGCTCAAGGACACGAGCGAGAGCGTCGAGGGCTGCAACGTCTTGATCGTCGAGGACATCGTCGACAATGGCCTGACGCTCCACTACTTGCAGGGGCTCCTGCGGAGCCGCGCGCCGAAAAGCCTCAAGACGGCCGTCTTGCTCGATAAGCCTTACCGGCGTCTCGCCGACGTACGCCTCGATTACGTCGGCTTGGTGGCACCGGATGCCTTCGTCGTAGGGTACGGTTTGGACTACCAGGAAAGGTACCGGACTCTGCCCTTCGTCGCAAATCTGATTCTCCCGAGCGGTGAATCAGCGCGCTAGTTTCCCCTTTTTGGGGGGACCGGCAAACTTTCGGGCGGGGGTAGGGTATCCAGTCCTAAGGGGCGGCGCCGAAGCCGCGAGCCGAACGTTATAAAGAAGTAATGGGCAAACACGCAAGAGCGATACTGCTGATCCTGGGAATCTTCGTCTTCGTCATCTTCGTCGTCGAACGGGTGCTTCAGCCGACGGCGACGACGCGAGTGACGTATTCGCAGTTCTACACGAACGTTCAAGACGACAAGATCGCCAAAGTCACGATCAGCGGTCACGAGATCTCCGGCGAATACCGCGATACGGGCGGCAAGTTCCAGGTAACGGCGCCGAACGAGAGCGACTATCTCCCCGAGCTGCGCAAGCACCACGTCGAGATCAGCGTCGATCAGCAGAACACGATGCCGATCATCGGCTGGATCCTCCAGCTCGTGCCGTTCATCTTGATGGGCCTCTTGCTGATCTTCATCTTGCGGCAGGCGCAAAGCGGAGGCAGCCAAGCCCTCTCTTTCGGACGCTCTCGCGCCAAACTGCTCTCCGAGAACCGCCCGAAGGTGACGTTCAACGACGTCGCGGGGATCGAAGAGGCCAAACAAGAGCTCGGCGAGGTGGTCGAGTTCCTCAAATATCCGAAGAAGTTCCAGGCGCTCGGCGCCCGGATCCCCAAGGGCGTCCTGCTCCTCGGGCCTCCGGGCTCCGGGAAGACGCTGCTCGCGCGCGCAATCGCCGGTGAGGCCGGCGTGCCGTTCTTCTCGATCTCCGGCTCGGACTTCGTCGAGATGTTCGTCGGCGTCGGCGCTTCGCGCGTCCGCGACCTCTTCGAGCAAGCGAAGAAGAGTGCGCCCTGCATCGTCTTCATCGACGAGATCGACGCCGTGGGCCGCCAGCGCGGCGCCGGCCTCGGGGGCGGCCACGACGAGCGCGAGCAAACGCTGAACCAGCTGCTCGTCGAGATGGACGGCTTCGATCCGAACACGGGCGTCATCTTGATCGCGGCGACGAACCGCCCCGACGTCCTCGATCCCGCGCTGCTCCGCCCGGGCCGGTTCGACCGTCAGATCGTCGTCGACCGCGCGGACGTGAAAGGACGCGCGCAGATCCTCGCCGTTCACGCGCGCAACAAGCCGCTCTCCAAAGAGATCTCGCTCGAGACGCTCGCGAAGCGGACCCCAGGGTTCTCCGGCGCGGACCTCGAGAATCTCCTCAACGAAGCCGCGCTGCTCGCGGCTCGGCAGAACAAATCGCTGATCGAGATGGCCGATTGCGAAGAGGCGATCGACCGCGTGATCGCGGGCCCGGAACGCCGCTCGCGCATCATCTCGCAGAAAGAGAAAGAGATCGTTGCCTACCACGAATCGGGCCACGCAATCGTCGGTGGGATGCTGCCGAACGCGAACCCGGTCCACAAGGTGACGATCATCTCGCGCGGGATGGCGCTCGGAATTACCATGCAGCTGCCGACCGAAGACCGCTACCTGATGACCCGCGCCGAGATCATCGACCAAATCACGGGATTGCTCGGGGGGCGCGTCGCGGAAGAGATCCAGTTCAAAGAAGTGACGACCGGCGCGAGCAACGACTTCGAAAAGGCGACCGAGCTTGCGCGCCGCATGGTGACGCAATACGGGATGTCCTCGGAGCTCGGGACCGTTCAATACGGCCGCGGGAATCATCAAGTCTTCCTCGGCCGCGATCTGGGTGAGGACCGCAACTACTCCGAGGAGATCGCGAGCAAGATCGACGCCGAGGTTCGGCAGATCATCGACGACTGTTACAAGAACGCGAAGAGCATCCTCGACGCGAACTGGATGAAGGTTCAGCGAATGGTCGATTCGTTGCTCGAGCACGAAACCGTCGAGGCGGACGAAGTGCAAGCGATCCTCGCCGACGCTCCGTATCCGCGTAAGGTCGAAGAGGAGCCGCCGGTCGAAGAGCTTCCGACCGCGGCGGCGACCCCGGTCGAGCCCGAATCGAAGCCCGAAAAACCGAAGAGACTCCCGCCGAACATCTCTCCCGAGCCCGCCTAATCGTGCGGCGCGCGGGCGCCCTCGCGGCTTGTCTTGCCGCCGTCGTGCTCGGCGCTTCGCCAGGCCCGTCGTTTCAGACCGTCAAGCTCCCAGGCGGGGGGACGGGGATCGTTCGTCCGCTCGCAGGCGCTCCGATCGCAGCCGTGCAGCTCTGGTTCCGCGCCCCGTCGATCGGATTTGAGGCGTCGCCGCAGCCGGGGATCGCAAATCTCGCCGCCTATGCGGTCGCAGCCTCGGTCCCGCTGACGGGGACGCCGCTGGGTACGCTCGTCGCGCGCGCGGGCGGGCGGTTCGGAATCTCGGTCTATCCGCGGACGATCGCGATCTCCGCGCTCGTCCCCGCATCGCAGGCTGCTAGTGTTCTGCGCGCGATGAGCGCCGATTATTTTACGCCGGTCCTCACCCAAGCCGGGCTCACGCAAGCGATCGCGGCGGTCCGGCAAGACGCCCGCTTGCGGGCGCTCGCTTCGCCGGAGGAGACGTTGCGGGACGCCGTCTTCGGCGCGCTCTTTACCGGAGGACCGAATCATTATTCGCCGACCGGCGACGAAGCCGATCCGAGCGCGCTCGGTCTCGATGCGGTCCGCGCGTTTGCGACCCGAGCGTTTCGCGCATCGAACGCGACGATCGTTCTCACGGGTGCGGTGAACGCCGACCTCGCCGGCGCGGCGGTCGAGGGCCGCGGTGAAGGCGGCGTCGCTGAGGAGCTGACATCGGGAGTCGCGCAGGTCGAAAAGACGCCGCAGCCTTTGACGCGCAAAGGGCCCGTCGCCGGCTTCGGCTACGCGTGGCCCGGGCCGCCGATCAAAAACGAAGAGGAAGCGACGGCGCTGGATTTCATCGCGGATTATCTTTTCAATCCCGATACGGGGACCGTCGCCCGCGCCGTCGCGGGGACCGACGTCTCGATCAACGCCCAGTTCGTCACCTACTACGATCCGGGCGTTCTCTTCGTCGAAGCGACGGGGAGCCGCGCGCCGTTCGTACGCGCGGCGATCGACGCGGCGCTCGCTGCAATGCGCACGCCGCTCGATCCGAAACTCTTCGTGGCGGCACGCAACGCGTTCGAGTACCACGTCACCAGCGACGTCTCCACGCCGCTCTCGCTCGCCGACAACTTCGGCTGGTACGCAAGCGAGGGGAACGTCGAGTATGCGCCGGGGGCCGATCTCGACGGCGGCCGGTACGTTCGCTCGGTCCGCGCGCTGACGCCGCAATCCGTCGCAGCGACGGCCGCGAAGTATTTGAGCGGGCCGCCGGCAGTGGTGATGCTCGCCGTAGGCTCGTTGAACGCGCCGCCGCCGACGCCGGCGCCGAAGCGATGATCCGGGGATTCGCCACGGCGCTTCTCGTCGCGTTCTCGCTGGCGCCGGCGCTCGCCGCGAACGACCGCTACCCGCACGCGACGATGATGGGAAAGATTGCGGCGCAACCCGATCCCGACGCGACGCTCGGAGGCGTGCAGCTCTTCGTGCGTGCCGGTCTCGATCGCGAGACGGGAGCGCAGAATGGATTCGCCGCGCTGCTCGCGGAGATCGTCGCGCGGACGCCCGTCGCGGTAGGCGTAGGCGGGGTTTCGCTCCCGCTGCGCGACGCGATCGCCGGGTTGGGCGCGAACCTCACCGTAACGGTCGAGCCGCAGGACACGCGCTACTACGTCGAGGGGCGTCCCGCTGCGCTCGCCGCCGCGCTCCCGCTGTTGGGGGACGCGCTCGCATCGCCGGACTTTTCGTTCAAGGTCGTCGATGCGTCGAAGACGGCGCTGCGCGCGCGGATCGGCGACGCCGACCAGAGCCCGTTCGGCGTCGTAGCGTCGATGCTGCGTTCCGCGTACTATCCCGGGTCGGGCGCCGGCTTTTCGCCGAGCGGTT
>JAFAMS010000155.1 GCA_019233165.1 Vulcanimicrobiota bacterium
GTCGGTTTCGGCGTCGCGAATGCCGTGACGGACGGCGCGTCGACATGGGTTGCGGAGCTGCGCGAGCGGCTGGTGCTCGCTCCGATTTGGGATGAGCCGGCGCACGCGATCTCCGGGGGACAAGCCCGCCGCGTCGCGCTCGCGCGAATGCTCGCGCGGAAACCGCCGCTCGTGCTCCTCGACGAGCCGTTCAGCGGGCTGGATCGGAGCCTGGTGCGCGACCTGCTTCGCGCGATCGCAGTCTGGCAGGAGGAGCTCGGCTTTGCGATGGTCGCCGTCGATCATGAAGCCGAAGTCCTCGAGCGGCTGTGCCCGCGAGCGATCGTCGTCGAGCGCGGCCGCATCGTCCAAGAAGGAAAGTGGAGCGAACTGCGAGCTAGACCGGCAACGCCGCTGTTGGCGGAGCTCCTCGCTCCAATTTAGGGAATACGCTTACGGAATGAACTCGCTCCCGGCCCTGCAAGAGCGCTTCTTCTTCCTTGCAAAACGCTTCGTCGCAGGCGAGACCGTCGACGACGCGATCGGCGCCGTGCAGCGGCTGAACGATTTGGGGATGCTCGCGACGATCGATTTCTTGGGCGAGGACGTTCATCGAAAAGACGACGCGCTGGCCGTGCGCGCGGAATATCTGCGCCTGCTCGACGCGCTCGCCGACGCCGGCGCTCTTAGCAATATCTCGCTCAAGCTGACCGCTCTCGGGCTTCTCGTCGATCGCGACTTCTGCGTCGAGAACCTCACCGCGATCCTGGACCGCGCGGCGAACTCCGCTACGGCCCGCGCACCGGTCGATCCGTTCGTGCGCATCGACATGGAAGGTTCTGCGCTCACCGACGCAACGCTCGGCGTGTTCGAGTCCGTCTTTCCCCGTCACCCGAACGTCGGCGTCGTACTCCAAGCCTACCTGCACCGCACGCCGGCCGACGTCGCGCGGATGGTCGAGCTCGGCGCCCGCGTGCGACTCTGCAAAGGCGCGTACAAAGAGCCGGCGGCGATCGCGTTCAAGGAGATGGCGGCGATTAGGCGCGAGTTCGTCAAGCTTGCGGAAACCTTGCTCTCGCGCGGCAACCGCCCGGCGATCGCAACGCACGACGAGCGGATTCAGACTGCCGTCAAAGCTCTCGCTCTGCAGCACGGCATCGGCAAGGATACGTTCGAATTTCAGATGCTCTACGGCGTGCGGCCGGATCTGCAGCGCAAGCTCGTCGCCGAGGGCTATACCGTACGCGTCTACGTGCCGTACGGGACGCACTGGGCGGCGTACTTCTATCGGCGCGTGACGGAGCGCCGCGAAAACGCGCTCTTGGCGCTGAGGGCGCTCGTCGGGCGTTAGCTCGGGTGCCCCTCCGCGTGGCGCGGGATCACGTTCGGATTTCGTTCGGCGAACGCACCGTCTGGATTCGGGATTACCCAGAATTGGAGATCCCAAATCGCCGGGAAATAGAAGACGAAGGCGACGTCCTCGGCGCTCTTCGCGAGTCCCATGTTGACGAGAACCTGCTTCGTCGGCGAGGAGATCGCACCACCGCCCGCCGCCCAACGCGTCGCGCCGACGCCGCCGTACTTCACGCTGCCGTCGGGCTGCCGAATCCCGTAGTGAATGTGCGCCGGAATCTTGATCCAGCGTCGCGGATCGATTCCCCACAGGCGTGGGGCTTGCGGCGAGTCCGTCTGCAGCACCGAATAGTCGGCCCCGATCAGCCGGCCGCCGGCGTCGTACCAAACTTGACTTGGATGGTCGGCGTCGGTCGAAGTCCACTGTGAGTTCGCCCACGAAATCGCACCGGTGCGGTCCTCGGCCGTGAATTCGACGAAACCGGCGCGTTTCGCGGAGGCCGGACTCGGAT
Source organism: Vulcanimicrobiota bacterium (assembly GCA_019233165.1). Classification (GTDB taxonomy): domain Bacteria; phylum Vulcanimicrobiota; class Vulcanimicrobiia; order Vulcanimicrobiales; family Vulcanimicrobiaceae; genus JAFAMS01. Next base: position 1,845 of record JAFAMS010000155.1, read on the forward strand.
AGCGTTCGTGCAAGAAACGCGAAGCTTGCGCGATGAACTTCGCCTCCTGCGCGTCGGCCTGCCCGGAGAGCGGGGCCGGCGTCGCCATCATCATCTGCGCGTCTGCGGCGCGTGAAAAGGCAACGGTCGCGGCTGCAGTCGCCGCAGCGACGAATTGGAATCGACGCATCATGCCGCCGCGTTCCGCGGGCAACCGCCCACTCCTGGCTAGCTTGGAGTCGGCGACGGGCTCGGAGTCGCCGTCTCGGTGGGCGTCGGCGACGGACTCGGGGTTGCCACAGAACGCCCCCGACGCGGCGGCGGCGTGAACGTGCCGTTGTACGTGAACAGCGGGATCGGCGTGAAAGCGGAATACGGCTTGTCGGTGGAGATCGTGAACGGCGGAGGCGTTACGAGCACGGTATGAGCGGGATCGGTCGCGTCGATCGTCGCGGCCGTGTGCGCGCGCAGAACCGTCCCCGCCGGCAAAACGAGCTCGACACCGGCGGTTCCCGCTGCGAGCTGCGCCCGCGGCGGGAGCGTGATGTCCTCTGGGTTTGCGCGAACGAGCGGCGGCGAAAGATCGGAGTGGACCAGACGCAGCGGGAGCTCGAGTTCGTCGGAGAGCTTCACGGGGTGGAGTCGCAAGACGACTTCGCCGTCGACGTCCCGCGAGGCACGCCGCGTCTCGGTGACGGTGACGAGCACCGTCGTCCCGGCGCGTGCGAGCGTTCGGCCGCGCAACACGATCGCGGTTCGCAGATGGCCGGGTACGACCGCCCCGGGGGGAGTCTGCGCCGAATCGAGCCGCTCGTCGAGCACGATCGCGACCGGCGTCCCCGCCGGCAAAAGGAAGCCCGCCGCAGCGGGCTGCGGCGGGTCAGCTTTCACCAAGGGCGGGAACGCAAGGCTCGCGAGCGCCGCTAGTGCAGCGCACCCGCGGGCCAGGTTCACCGTTAGGAGGCTCGCTTCTCGGTTTCGGCGGGAGCCGAGGAGCCGGAGGCTGCGGCAGCGGCGCGCTTGCCCTGCTCGATCAGCGCTTTGACTTTCTGGCCGCCCTTTTGACCGATCTCTTCGTAGAAGCTCGGGCCGTAGCGGTCGCGGGTGGCTTCGCCGCCCTTCTTGCCGCCTTTCTTCCCGATCTGCTCGTAGAACGTGTGGCCGTGCGCCGCCTTGGTAGCCTGCCCGCCCTTACGGCCAATGTTCTCGTAGAACTCGGGGCCGTACTTGCGCTTCACGGTCTCGCCGCCTTTTTGGCCGGCTTCCCGGACGGTCATTCCGCCGCCGGGCTTCTTCGCTGGGGTCGACATAACTGGATCTCTACCTCGTCTAATCGGATGGACTATACCTTATAACGCACAAACGGCCCCGAAAGTTGGTCACCTACCCGTGAAGCTGCTCACTTGCTTGACGTTCCTGGCCCTCATGACCCTTGCCGGGGTTGCTGCGCCGAGCGACCCTTATCTAACCATCGAGCGCTTGGAGTTGGCTAGGTCCCCTGGTGGGAATACGCTCGCTTCCCTTCTCGCTCGAGGCGAGCCTGCCGTCGCCGCCCGAGCCGCTCTGGCACTCGGACGGACCAAGAAATTGCTGGCGGCCGACCCCCTGCTTCAACATACCCA
>JAFAMS010000330.1 GCA_019233165.1 Vulcanimicrobiota bacterium
CTCCCGCTGCGCGACGCGATCGCCGGGTTGGGCGCGAACCTCACCGTAACGGTCGAGCCGCAGGACACGCGCTACTACGTTGAGGGGCGTCCCGCTGCGCTCGCCTCCGCGCTCCCGCTGTTGGGGAACGCGCTCGCATCGCCGGACTTTTCATTCCAGGTCGTCGATGCGTCGAAGACGGCGCTACGCGCTCGGATCGGCGACGCCGACCAGAGTCCGTTCGGCGTCGTAGCGTCGATGCTGCGTTCCGCGTACTATCCCGGGTCGGGCGCCGGCTTTTCGCCGAGCGGTTCCGAGGCTGTCGTCGCAAATGCAGGTGCCGACGCGTTGCGCGCTTTTTGGGCGGCGACGTACCGCAGGGGCGGCGCCGCGCTCGCCGCGGCCGGAAGGCTCGACGACGCCGTCGCCGGTGCGGCACAGGCCGCGCTCGAAAAACTCCCCGGCGGCGACGTCGGCGCGCTGCAGCTCAAGACGAAAGCGCCGAGCGATCCGCCGGCGCGGATCGTGACGCATCGCGACGTCGGACTGCCGTGGATCGGCGTCGGTTTCGTCGCGCCTTCTCCCGGCGCGGCGGACTTCGCGACGATGCTCGTGATCGAGGCCGTGATCGTCTCGCTCGGTCGCGAGAACGCGATCACGAGCAAACCGCCGGCGCTACGCCCGATCAACGCGGTCTACCAATACGACGTTCGTCCTTCGAACTTCATCGTCTACGTCAGCGGCGACACGCTCGATTCGAGCTCCGGGATCCGCGAGATTTTCGCGGTCACCGAGCTCCTCGCCCAAAAGCCGCTCGATGCGAGCGTGATCCAGCGGTATCGCACGCTCGCGAGCGGCGCATTTATCACCGACTCGATCTCGCTCGAAGACCGCGCCGCACTCGTCGGCGTCTTCGCGCGCCAAGGACTCGATCCGGACTATCCCAATGCGGTCTTGGCGGCGATCGACGCCGTCACGCCCGCCGACGTACAACGGGCCGCGAAGCGCTATCTGCAGCGTTACAACGTCGCGATCGTGCTGCCGCGGACGTCTGCGCCGTCGCGGCCGCAACGCTGAACCGCCGGGTCGCACTCGTCCACGACTATCTCAATCAGCGCGGCGGTGCCGAACGCGTCTTCGCGCATATTGCCGCCGCGTGGCCCGAGGCACCGGTCTACACGACGCTCTACGACGAGCGTGCGTGCGGCGACCTCGTCGCGCGGGCCCGCGTTCGCACGTCGTTTCTTGACCGAATCCCGCTCGCACGACGGAACTTCCGGGCGTTCGCACCGCTGTATCCGCGCGCGATCGAGTCTTTCGACCTCTCGGAGTTCGACCTCGTGATCAGCTCGACGACGTCGTGGGCGAAGGGGGTTCGAATTGCGCCGGGCGCCGTGCACGTCTGTTACATCAACACGGTAAGCCGCTTCGTTTTCGACTACGAACGCTACGTCGGTAGCGGATTCTCCGGCCTGGCGGCACGTCCGCTGATCGCGAGCCTCGCGGCCTGGGATCGGCGCGCGGCCACGCGGCCGAGCGCGTTCGTCGCCAATTCGCAAAACGTCGCGCAGCGAATCGAACGTTACTACGGGCGAAGCGCGTACGTCTTGCCGTGTCCGGTCGACGTGGAGCGTTTTCGGCTCGGCCATCGCAAGGGCGACTACTTCTTGGTGCTCGCGCGGTTGCTGCCGTACAAACGCGTCGATCGCGCGATTGACGCCGCGGCGCTCGCCGGCGTACGGCTCGGCGTCGCCGGCGAAGGGCAGGCGCTCGAGTCGCTGCGCCGCCGCGCGCGCGGAACGACGGCGGAAGTCCTCGGGTTCGTCCCCGATGCCGAGATCGGCGCGCTCGTCGGCGCCGCACGGGCGGTGATCGTGCCGGGCGAAGAAGATTTCGGGCTCGTCCCGCTCGAGGCGAACGCCGCCGGGACCGCCGCAATCGCGTTGCGCGCAGGCGGCGCGCTGGAGACCGTCGTCGACGGCGAGACGGGAACGTTCTTCCGGGAGCCGAGTGCGGAGTCGCTCGCCGCAGTGCTGCGCGACTTCGAGCCGTCGCGCTTCGATCCGCTCCGGTTGCGCGCGCACGCCGAGCGCTTCGCGCCGGCGCGCTTCATCGAGCGGCTACGTTCGATCGTTCGCGAGGTTTGCGAGCTCGGCGAGGATCGCGCGCGCGGGCTCGTCCCTCCGGCGAAATCCCCAGCGAGCGATCCCGAGCGCGCGTAAGCGCGCAGCGACGCTCGCGTCCCGCACGACGCTGCGCAGCGCATCCCGCCAGCCGGTTCGATCGTCGGGCGCGACGAGCAGCGCCGCGCCGCCGGCGGCCTCGGGAAGCGCGCTGGCATTCGACGCGACGACCGGCGCGCCGCAGGCCTGCGCCTCGACGACGACGAGCCCGAAGCCTTCGGCGAGCGACGGGACGGCGACGCACGCCGCATTGCGATAGAGCGCGCGCAACCGGGCGTCGTCGGCGAGCTCCCGTACGAGAGGGATCCCGCGCGCGCGCGCTTCGGCAACCGCGTCGTCGGCGAGGTCTCCGACGGCGACCAGGCGTACTTCGGCGCCGTCGAACGCATCGGCGAAGGCGGCGACGAAGAACCGCGCGTTCTTGCGCGGCTCCCCGGCGCCGACGATGAGGACGTACGGCGAGGCAGGGAGCGACGGCGTATCGTCGTCCTGCGCCGGGAAGAAGAACGGATCGGGCGCGGGCTCGATCACCACGATCTCGTCTTCCTTCAGGCCCAAGTCGCGGCAGATCTGCGCGCGGCTCCAGCGGGAGTCCGTTGCAATTCGAGTCGCGTCGTGCGCCGCGCGCCACAGCGGCTTGCGAACGCGCCGGCGCGCGATCCAATTCCGTTGCGGGTCGACCAGCGCAAACGTATCGTGGATGTGCGCGAGCGAAGGGACGGCGGCGCTGAAGCGGATCCCGTTCCACGGATACCAAACGGCGTCGTAAAGCGCGCGGCGCGACGCGCTTGCGGGCGAGGCGAGGCGCGTCGCCTCCTCACCCCACGGCTTGCGCTCGCGCGTGAGCAGCGTGACGTCGATCTTTGCGGCGAGCGCCTCTTGCAGGACGGCTCGAACGATCCTCCCCATTCCGCGGCGATCGTTGCGCAGGTTGAGCGCGTCGATCGCGAGCCTCACGTCTTGATTCCGGTCGAGAGCAAGAGCAGAAGCGTGAACCCGTTGAACGAGCCGTGCGCGACGATCGACGACCAGAGCGATCCCGTTCGCGCATAAACCGAGGCGAGGACGAAGCCTCCGGCCGCAAGCGGAAGAATCCCGGCAGCCTCGCCGTGCGCCGCGCCGAAGAGCAGACCGCTGAGCGTCGCGGCCACCGGAAAAGACGCACGCACGCGAATTGCGTTGAAGATGAACCCTCGAAAGACGAGCTCTTCGGCGAACGGCGCGACGAGGACGGCGACGGCGATCATGAGATCGAGCAGCAGTCCCGGATGCGCGCGCTCGAACAACCGCACCGCGAGCTGGTTCGGCGTATGCCCGAGGAGAGCGGCTTCGAGCGCTCCGACCGTCGCGACGGCGAGCCACATCAGGATCGCTCCACCGAGGCCCGCGAGCAGCTCGCGCGCGCCGAAGCGCCCGAGAATCTCGCGCAGCGAACGCCGGGCGAGTGCGGGTAGAACGAGCGTCAAATAGATGAGGACGGGGATGTAGCCGAGGAGCTGCGTTTCGACCATCGGCGCCGTGAGCTGTAAGGAGCGCAGCGACTTATTCGTGATCCCGAGTGCGCGCCCGAAGACGACCGCGGAGCCGGCGTAGACGACGAACAGCACCGCCAGCGCCGCAAGCGAAGGCAACGGCGGGAAGGCGTTACGCCCGAAGCCTCCGGGTGAATTCGACGAACGCGGCGAGGTCGAGGTGTTCGGCACGTATCTCCGGGTCGAGGGAGAGCGCGCGCAGCGCTCGTGCGCTCTGCTCGCGCGGCGTTCCTAAAGCCTGCAAGAGGCTGTTCGCCAGCGTCTTGCGCCGGTACGCGAACGCCCCTTTGACGATCGTTGTAAATGCGCGGAAGTCGTCGATCCCGCTCGTCTCGTCGCGACGTTCTAGGACGACGACCGAAGAATCGACGTTCGGCGGCGGATGAAAGTGCGAGCGTCCGAGCGTGAACGCCCGGCGCACGTTCATCCGCGCGCCGACGAGGACCGTCAAGCTGCCGTATGCCGGCGTCGCGGGCTTCGCCGTCAGCCGGTCGACGACGTCCTTTTGCAACATCGCAACGATGCGCTGGGGCGGAAGGTCCCGCGTTGCAAGCTCGGCGAGAAGCGGCGTGCCGACATTGTACGGCAGGTTGCCGGCGACGATCCATGCACCGCCGCCCGCGAACGCATCGTAGTCGAACTGCAGCGCGTCGGCTTCGACGATCTCGACGCCGCCAAGGTCGCCGCGTTCGGGCAGAATCTGCACGAGCGCGGGGTCGATCTCCAGCGCCGTAAGGCGCGCTCCGCGTGCCAGCAACGCGACGGTAAGCGCGCCGGTGCCGGCACCGATCTCCAGGACGCGCGCCTGCTCGTTCTCGCCCAGAACCAACTCGGCGATCCGCTGCGCGACGCGCGGATTGACGAGAAAGTGTTGCCCGAGACGCTTGCGAGGGCGCAGTCCGCGCTCCCGCAGCAGCCGGCGTGCGTCTATCTCAGGACGTAGACGTGGACGGGGCGTGTCCCCCAGCTCATCGCGTCCGCGTACGAATCGAATCCTAGGTCGATCCGGTGACCGTGGATCGCGCCGCCGGTGTCGCCCGCGATCGCGTGTCCGTATCCGGGGATGTAGAGCCGCGTCCCAAGCGGGATCAACGCCGGATCGACGGCAACGATCCCGTGTCCGGCACGAACTCCGATCGCCGTGATTCCGGAACAGCCGTAGCAGTTCGCGGTGTACGCGGTCGCGAGCATGTGCAATGCGGCGTTGGCGAGGCGCATCGTTCCGGAGAACCCACGCGTTGCGAGCTCCCCGTAGCGTTCGTAAGCGACGATTCCGCTCAGCACGACCTTCGGCTTGCCGGACGAGACGAGCCTGGACTCGATCACCGTCTTCTGCACTTGCGGTTGGTCGTCGATGCGGCGGTAGCGCACGAGCTTCTCGCGTACGGACGCCGTACCGCGGCTCACGACTTTCGACGCCGTCGGCGCGAGCGCGAGCGACAAACGGTGTTCGACGAGCGGCGCCTTCTTTTCACGCACGCGCGCCGTCCACTCGGTGGTGTGGATTATGCGCACGACGGTATCTTCGTCGAGCGGTTGCGTTCGATCGGGGACGACCCGATCGTTGGGACCGAGCTCGATCGCGCGCTGTGCGAGGAACGAACCGACGTCCGATGCCGAGCTCATGACTTGCATCGTCGAGCCGCGCAAGACGAACGTGACCGGGAATGCCGCGCGATAGCTGACCACCATCGCGTCTTCGAGCGGCGTTTCGAGCGCCGGCGCGACTGCATCGTCCGGGCCGGGCGCGATCCCTTGCTCTTGGAGCAGCGCGGCGACGGTCGCGGCGTTGGTACGTACCTCTTGGTCCGTACCGTTTCGCACGAGACGAACCGTGTGCGGCGCGGGCTTGACCGCGCGCGCCAGCGCGACGACGTGGTTCTTCACGGTGGGAACCGAGGCGAGCGGGAAGAGCATTCCCAACGAGAGCATGCCCGTTGCGACGATTCTCGCAGGCGAGGATTCGCGGCCGTTCAGAAGCAGGGTTCCTTTCGCTGGCATCTTGCGCGGAAACGAGGCGCGCACTCAGTCTTGTGCTCGCAGACCTTCGTCGTACGCACTACGCCGGTTGGGGGTAGTCGCTTGTTGGGAGTCTTTTGCAAGGACTCAAGGGTCGCCAAACGGCTACGGAGGTGCCTGGCGGACGCGGGTACGATAGCATACCCCCTGCGGGTACGTCAAATACCGGCGTCCCGTGCGGAGAGTCGTGCGAGTCGGAATCTTCTCAGAGTGCTATCATCCGATCGAAAACGGCGTCGTCGCGAGCATCGACGCGCTTTGCGACGGTTTGCGCGCCGCGGGTCACGAGGCCGTCATCGTCGCGCCTGCGGCGCGCGCGCACGCGCTCGCACCTGAGGTTCGCGTTCCGTCGCTCCCGTTGCCGACGCGCACCGCGTATCGACTGGCCGTGCCCGTGCTGGGCGCGCGCGCGAACGCGAACTTGCGCAGTCTCTCGGTGATCCACACGCACTCGCCGTTCGTCACCGGTTGGATGGGCGTGCATTATGCGCGCCGATTCGGATTGCCGCTCGTCTTCACGTACCATACGCAGCTTGAAGAATACGCTCATTACGTGCCGTTCGAGCGTTCCGCGACGCGGCGCGCGGCATCGACGTTGACGCGCACCTATGCGAATCTCGCGTATGCGGTGATCGTCCCGACGCAGGCGATGGCGGAGCGTTTGCGCGCACTCGGCGTAAGCGCGCCGCTTTCCGTGATTCCCACGGGGATCGACGTCGAGCGTTTCGCGGCGGGCCGTCGCAGCAGCGAGCTGCGCGAGCGGCTCGTCCGCGCACCGCGAACGCGGCTGATCTTGCTCGTCTCGCGGCTGGCGCGGGAAAAGAACGTCGAGCTCGCCTTCGCCGCGCTGGCCGCGCTCGACGATCCGGGGGCGCACCTCGTCCTCGCCGGAGACGGGCCCCAACGCCCCGCGCTCGAGGCCGCCGCTCGAGCCGCCGGTCTGGGCAGCCGGGTCCATTTTCTCGGGCACGTCGAGCGCGGCCGGCTTCCGGAGCTCTACGCCTCCTGCGACGCGTTCGTCTTTCCGAGCACGACGGAGACCCAGGGGGTCGTTCTCGCCGAGGCGGTCGTAGCCGGGCTTCCCGTCGTCGCCGCAGAGACTCCTCAGACCCGCGAGGTCCTCGGGGGGTCCGGGATCCTGGCAAGCCCCACTGCCGAAGCGTTCGCGGAGGCGCTGAAACGCGCGCTCGCCGGTGGAAGACCCCAGAATGCCGCGCGTTTGGCACTCGAGCGATTTAGCATCGAGGTACAGACCCGCCGGATCCTCGACGTCTATGGGTGGCTCCTGGAACGGCGCGAGTCTGCCTGATTGACATCGAACATACGTTCGATATACGATACGAGAGACGAGTGCCATGAAAGCCCGACGACAGACCCTCCAGCACGTACGTGTCGCCTTCGCCGCCAACCCGCGCGGCGATGGTCTCGCGTACGTCCGGACGGCGGATGGTTCCCCGCTGCGGGTCCCGTTTCGGGTCGAGCGCTCCCCCGCGCTCCTGGGGCACGAGGTCGGCTACGCGGCATTGCTCGCGGTTTCGGCCGCGCTTCGCGCGAAGGGAATGCGCGCCGTTCGGATTGGGATCGCCGACGCAAGGATCGTCGACGATCTCACCGAGCGCCGCGCTCTTCCGGCGGCGCTCGCGCTTCCGTACGTCCGCCTTCGCTGCGCGCTGAACACGTTCGCCCGCGCCGAAGTCGTCGCGACCCCGGAGGACGAGGAGCTTTCATCGCGCGCTCGAGCGGAGGTCGAGCTGGCCGTCGCCGCTTGATGCGGCGGTTGACGCGCAGCGCGCTGCCCCTCGAGACGGTCGCGCTCGCGCGGTTTTTGATCGGAAAGCTCGTCGTCTCGGAGATCGGCGGGATCCGCACCGTGGGCCGGATCGTCGAAGACGAAGCGTATCTCACCGGCGATCCGGCTTCGCACGCCTTTCGTGGTCCGACGCAACGCAATAGAACGATGTTCGCGCGGCGCGGACACGCCTACGTCTACCTTATCTACGGGATGTATTGGTGCCTCAACGTGAGTGCCGAGCGCCCCGGGATCGGCGAGGCGGTGTTGATCCGGGCGCTCGAGCCGCTCGAAGGACTCGCCGCAATGCGGCGCCGGCGCGGCGGCGTCTCCGACCGCGAGCTTGCGCGCGGTCCCGGCCGCGTTTGCGAAGCGCTCGGGATCGACGGCTCGTTCGACGCTACCGATCTTTGCGCGCCGCGCTCGCCGCTGCGTCTCGGGGATGACGGGACCGTCTGCGCGCTCGGCGTATCGACGCGTATCGGCCTGACGCGCGCGGCGGAGCGCGAGTTGCGCTTCTACGCGCGCGGAAGCCGATTCGTCAGCGGAGCCCGGAGACTCTCACCGTAAGATTGCAACGCTATCTCGCAGGCGCCGGAGTCGCATCCCGGCGTGCGAGCGAAGCCCTCATCGTCGCGGGACGGGTGCGCGTCAACGGCCGCATCGTGCGCGAGCTCGGAACGAAAGTCGAGCCGGGCGACCGCGTCGAGCTCGACGGAGAGCGCATCGAACCGCTCGAGCCGAGCCGGCGCGAAGTCGTCGTTCTGAACAAACCCGCCGGGGTCGTAACAACGATGCACGATCCGCAGGGACGACGTACGGTCGCCGATCTGGTGCGCGCGCATCGAGGGCCGGCGGCGCCGCGTCTCGTTCCCGTCGGCCGGCTCGACTACGACACATCGGGAGTGCTGTTGTTGACGAACGACGGCGAGCTCGCCTTCGCGCTCACGCATCCGCGGTTCGGCGTCGACAAAGTCTATCGGGCGACGCTGCGCGGCCGGCTCGAGTCCGACGCCGTCGAGCGCATTCGCAGCGGCGTCGAGCTCGAAGAAGGGCGCGCGGCGCCTGCGCGTCTGCGCGTCGTTGCGTCGTCGCGAGCGCGTTCGGTCGTCGACCTCACGCTGCACGAGGGACGCTACCGTCAAGTGCGGCGGATGTTCGAGGCGCTCGGTCATCCGCTCGTCGCCCTCACGCGTTTGCGCTTCGGCCCGGTTTCGCTCGGTGCGCTCGCCCCCGGCGCGCTGCGCTCGCTCAGCGAGCGGGAGCGCAAGGCGCTCGATGCGTTGCTGCGAAGCTCGCAAGATGACGGTGGTGCGCGGGATCCGTGGAGCGACCCAAGCCGAGCGCGACGAACCGGAGGCGATTCTCGCCGCAACCGAGGAACTGCTCCTCGCAATCCGCGAGCGCAATAACTTCGCGCTCGAAGACGTCGCCTCGGCGCTCTTCACGGTGACGCCGGATCTGCGCGCGGGCTTCCCCGCCTCGGCGGCGCGGCGGCTAGGTTGGACCAACGTACCGCTTTTGAACTTCACAGAGATTCCGGTACCGGGCGATCTGCCTCGCTGCATTCGCACGATGATCTTGATCAATACGACGCTCGGCCAAGAACAGATCGTTCACGTCTATCTCGGCGGCGCGGTCGCCCTTCGCCCGGACCTCCAGCGTCAGTGACGATCGCCGAGCCGCTGGGGATCGCCGGTCTGGGTCTGATCGGCGGTTCGATCGCGTTGCGTGCGCGCCGGTTGGGGATCCGCACGATGGGGTGGGACACGGATGCGAGCGCGCTGCGGCTCGTCGACGTTCCCGCAAGCTCGCTCGCCGCGCTGGGCGGTGCGGCGGCGACGCTCGTCCTTGCTCTCCCGCTCGAAGCGACGCTCGCGGCGATCG
>JAFAMS010000354.1 GCA_019233165.1 Vulcanimicrobiota bacterium
CCCGAGCAACTCGAAGATCTCGGATTTCCGCCCGACGTTCGCGGAGCGGCCGGCGGTTCGCTGTACGAGCGGAATCTCGCAACCTATTGGCCGGTGACGGCCTGGTTGCACGCGATGCTGTTCGACCCGGAGGCGTCGATCGCGTACGGCGACGTCGAGTCTCCCGAGCCTGCCGAAGCCTGGAACGCCACGATCGGGTCCTGGCGCCCACAGCGCGACCCGCGCATCGCTGCGCGTATCGGAGCCTTCGCGCACACCGGAAACCTGCGCGCGAAGATGATCGACCTCGCGTCCGAGTTCGATCATCTGTTGCCGCCCAAAGTGCACTTCTATCCGTACGCGGAGATGGTCGCGCGCGCCGGAAAAACGAATCTCTATCGCGCGCAGCTGATCGAAAACGCGCAGCACGTCGACTCCTGGTCGGAGGACCCGAATTATCCGGCGATGCGGCCGGGCTATCCGCGCGTCATCGAGGCGTTCGACGATTTGGTGCGCTGGGTCGAAGGCTGACGCATTCCGCGACTCGGCTCGTGATAGCAAAACTGATGGAGCTGATAGTCGACGTCGCCGTACAACCGTTCGAGTGAGGTCATGCGCTTGAAAAAAGCACCGAGACGAAATTCTTCGGTCATCCCAATCGCTCCGTGGAGCTGAATGGCGTTCTGCCCGACGAAGCGGCCGGAGCGGGCAATTTGCACTTTAGCGCCGGCGACGGCACGGGCCCGCGTCGAGACATCCTGCTCGTCATCGACAGTCATCGCGGCCAGATACGCCATCGACCGGGCTAGCTCCAACTCCACGAACATCTCGGCCATGCGGTGCTGTAAGGCTTGAAACGAGCCGATCGGGACACCGAACTGTGTGCGTTCCTTCATATAGCGTAGCGTCATCCCGAACATGGCGTTCATCACGCCGACCGCTTCCGCGCAGAGCGCAGCGGTCGCGTGCTCGAGCCCGCGGGTCAGTATCGCTAAGCCTTCTTCTCGCGTTCCCACGAGCGCATGCGCCTCGAGCGGAACGTCCTCGAGATGCAGCCGCAGCACGTTCGTTCCATCTTCTCCGGTCGCATCGGAGCGCCGTACACCAGGAGCGTCCGGCGGCACTGCAAACAGCGCGATTTCCTCGTCGAGCTCGGCTGAAACGATCAACGTCGCAGGACCGTGCGGTGCCGGCACCCGTACTTTGTGGCCACGAACGACGAAGCCGTCCCCCGAAGATCGCGCTCGCGCCGTTACTGCGGTCGGATCGTAACGGACATCCGGCTCCTCAAACGCCACGGCAAAGCGGTCGCCTTCGATGAGCCGTTCGAGCATGTCGTCGCGGCCGGCTGCGCGCAGAATCGCGCCCGGCAAGATCGCGCACGCCGCGAACGGTTCGAGACATAATCCGTTGCCGAATGCTTCCATCACCAGAAGCCGCTCGACGGCGCCACCGAAGCCACCCAACTCTTCCGGTGCACCGATAGCGAGCCAGCCCAATTTGGCGAACTCGCTCCACGCATCTTTAGGCATGCTTTCCTGCGCGACGAAACGCTCGACGCTTTCTTTGATCAGGATCTGCTCGCCAGATAGCTTGAAGTCCACCCGTTACAAGCCCAAGATTCGCTTGGCGATGATGTTCTTTTGAATCTCATTCGAGCCGGCGTAAATTGAAGCCTTACGATAGTTGAAGTAGGCTTGCGCGTAGTGACCGCTAGCGTACGGACCGACGGCGTCGAGCGCCAGCTCGGTGAGCATTTGCTGAATCTCGGTGCCTTTGATTTTCAGGATCGACGATTCGGATCCGGGACGATTCCCCGCAGACTCCGCCGCCAGCGTCCGCAACTCGGTGAACGCGAGTGCTTCCAGCTCGATTTCAACCAGCGCGATCCGCTCGCGCAAGCGCAGATCTTCCCATCCTCGGTCTTCGACCAGCTCGTGCAGTAATGCAAGCTGCTGACGGCACCGCGCGACGCCGGCGGTTCCGGTGCGCTCGTGCTCGAGCAAGAACACCGCATAGCGCCAGCCTTCGTTTTCTTCGCCGACGCGATTCGCGACCGGGACTTCGACGTTCTC
>JAFAMS010000384.1 GCA_019233165.1 Vulcanimicrobiota bacterium
GCGTGCGCTTAGCGTCGAAGGCGCGGCGCGAACGCTTCAAGCACAGCAATATGGCCGAGCTCGAAGAGAAGCTGCAAGCCGTTCGGGGCTGCTTCCCGATCGTCATCGTGACCGACGGCGTCTTCTCGATGGAGGGCGATCTGGCAAACCTGCCCGCTATCGTCGAGCTCGCGAAGCGATACGGCGCGATTGTCGTGGTGGACGATTCGCACGGAACCGGCGTCATGGGGACGACCGGTCGCGGGACGATCGAGCATTACGGTTTGACGGGTCAAGTCGACGTCATCACGGGGACGCTCGGCAAGGCGCTCGGCGGCGCCGCCGGCGGCTTCGTCGCCGGCAGCCGTGCGCTCATCGAGACGCTGATCCAACGTTCGCGCCCGCAGCTCTTCTCGAACGCGCTGCCGGCCACGGTTGCCTGCAGTTCGCTCGCCGCGATCGAGTATCTGCAGGGTCATCCCGAGCTGGTCGCGCAGCTGCGCGAAAAGACGGAGTACTTCCGGCAAGGGCTCAAGCGCATCGGCTACAAGCCGCTCGAAAGCGAGAGCGCGATCGTGCCGATCATTGTCGGGGAGACGGCGCGGGCGATCGCGACGAGCGATAGACTTTTGAAGGCGGGCGTCTTCGTGACGGGCTTCGGCTATCCGGTCGTGCCCGAAGGCACCGCGCGAATTCGCGTGCAGATCAGTGCCGCGCTGACGAAGGACGAGATGGATCGCGCGCTGGCCGCGTTCGAGCGCGTCGGCCGGGAGACGGGTCTGCTTTGAAGTTCGTACGCTCGGGAATCGTTCTCGCGCCGAGCGCGACGCTCGGTCCGTGCGGCATTCTGAATCCCGCCTGCGCGCGGCTGCGCGACGGAACCTTGCAGCTCTATCCCCGACTCGTCGCACCCGGCAACGTGTCGCGCATCGGCTCCTTCCGCGCTCGCGAATCTTCAGGCGGCAAACTCGAGCTCGAGTTTTGCGGTTTCGCGTTAGAATCGCAAGCGCCGTACGAGTTTCGAACCGAGCCCGGCGGATACGGCTGCGAAGATCCGCGCGTTACGTTTATCCCGGTTCTCGACAAGTACGTGATGTCGTACACGGCATTCGGGCCCGAAGGCCCGCGCGTTGCGGTCGCACTCTCGGACGACGGCTACAAATGGGAACGCCTCGGACGGATGCGCTTCGTCGGCGAGCTGATGCCCGTCGGCGACGACAAAGACGCCGTCTTCTTTCCTGAGCCGGTGAAATCGCCCTCGGGCGTTCAGTCGATCGCGTTCTATCACCGTCCGATGCTGCACATCAGCTCGCTCGACGGACACGCCGCGATTCCGACGATCTTGGAGATGGAGCCCGAAGATCGGGAGAGCATCCGGATCGCGTACATTCCGCTCGAGCCGGTAAAGCAAGACATTCGGAATCTCCTGACCGCGACCGAGAGCGTGAAGGTACTGTACCCCGACGGTCACTGGGGGCGGATCAAGAATGGCGGCGGTACGCCGCCGGTTCGCACGGACAAAGGATGGTTCTCGCTCTTCCACGGCGTCGACGCGATCGAGCACGAAGGGCGGATCACGATGTGCTACAGCGCGGGCGTCGTCTTACACGACCTCGAGGAGCCGCATCGCATCCTCTATCGCTCGCCCGAGCCGATTCTGGCACCCGATACGGTCGAAGAACGGACCGGAATCGTCAACAACGTCGTTTTCCCGACCGGGATCGATCCGAAAGGCGACGGTACGTACGACGTCTACTACGGCGCGGCGGACGCGAAGATCGCGCGCGCCCGGCTCAACGTGGAGATCGAAGGCAGCTGAGAGCGCCCCAACCGATGTGGCGGTTTTATGTAGCCGCGACGGCGATCGTCGCGGCTTTCGTTTTCGCAATCGCGAGTCACCGCGAGTCGCCGCCCGATCTGCGGATCTCGGCGCGCGCGAGCGGTACGCCGACGGTCGCGCGCTCGGAACCCGCCGCTGCGAACGCCGCGAGCGTCGCACTTGCCGGCGATGCCCCCTGGGCGCTCTCCGCACTCCCCGACTGCGCGCAACAGCACGCCGAGTACCGCGGACCTGCAACCGAAGTGCGTCCGCGGATCCCCGCGGATGCGATACCCATGCAAGGCGAGCTGCACGCCGGTCCGTGCTCGCTCGACGTCACGGCGCACGGAATCGCGATCGCTCGGGGCAGCGACCACCTGCGCATCCCGCCGCCCGCCCGCCTCCTGAAATCGGGCGAGCGCTACTATCTCTATCGCGAAGAAAGGAACACCGCCGAACTGCGCGTGTATAGTTTTAAGTAAGCATGTTGTTAAGCGACCCCGCGGGGAATCCACATCGAATCGAAATCGTGAGGGAGCCATGGTCTGGGGGCCCCGCGCGAAGCGTGGGGGGCGCGGAGCCTGGGGCGGAGCGCCGTTAAAACTCTATGACTATCTCTGAGCAGGTTGCGCTTCTGCGCACGTTTGCGATCATTTCGCACCCCGATGCCGGCAAGACGACGCTTACCGAGAAGCTGCTCCTGTACGGCGGCGCGATTCAGACTGCCGGGCAGGTTGCGGCGCGCCGGCGCGCGCGAGCGGCGACGTCGGATTGGATGACGCTCGAGCGCGAGCGCGGGATCTCGATCACCTCGACCGTGCTGCAGTTTCCGTATCGCGGCTACGTGCTGAACCTGCTCGACACGCCCGGCCACCAAGATTTCGGTGAGGATACGTATCGCACGCTCCTCGCCGCCGACGCGGCGGTGATGCTCATCGACGCGGCCAAAGGCGTCGAGCCGCAGACGCGCAAGCTGTTCGCAATCTGCCGCGCCAGGAAGATCCCGCTCTTCACCTTCATGAACAAGCTGGATCGCCCGAGCCGGGAGCCGCTCGAGCTCGTCGACGAGCTCGAATCGGTCCTGGGGATCGGCGCGTATCCGATCAACTGGCCGATCGGGAACGGACCGACGTTCCGCGGCGTCTACGATCGCACGACGCGTCGCGTTCACCTCTTCGAGCGAACCGAGCACGGTGCGAAGCGCGCTCCGGTCGAGGTTACCGACGTCGACGATCCGCGCTTGCGCGAGCTGGTCGACGAGGCGACGCACCGGCAATTCCGCGATGAAATCGAGCTGCTCGAAGGCGCCGGCGAAAGCTTCGATCTGCCAGCGGTGTTGCGGGGCGAGAAGACGCCGGTGTTTTTCGGGAGCGCGGTGACGAATTTCGGCGTCGAGCTTTTCCTCGACGAGTTCGTTCGCATGGGGCCGCCGCCGATCGCGCGGCTTGCGGGCGCGCAGCCGGTCGACCCGACGTCGGAGCGGTTCTCGGGCTTCGTGTTCAAGATCCAGGCGAACATGGATCCGCGGCATCGCGACCGCGTCGCGTTCGTTCGGGTCGCGAGCGGGCGGTTCAACCGCGATATGCTCGTCCGCAACGCGCGCAGCGGGAAAGAGATCCGGGTTACGCGCGCGATGAGGCTCTTCGCCGCCGAGCGCGAGGTCGTCGACGAGGCGTTCGCGGGCGACGTCGTCGGGCTCGCGAATCCCGGAACGTTCGCGATCGGCGATACGATCAGCGAGGGCGAGATGACGCCGTTCGATCCGATCCCGCCGTTCGCGCCGGAGCATTTCGCGCTGGTCCGAGCGCCGGACGCCGCCAGCTACAAGGCGTTCGGGAAAGGGCTGGAGCAGCTGCGCGAGGAGGGAGCCGTGCAAGTGTTTTTCATTCCGGGAGCGGCGCGCGCCGAACCGGTCTTAGCCGCCGTAGGCGAACTGCAATTCGAGGTGACGCGCTATCGGCTCGAAGCCGAGTACGGCGTGCGCACGGAGTGGTCGCCGCTTCCTTATAGGTTCGTTCGGCGGATCGTCGGCGCGCGCGATGCGGTCGCGCAGGCACAGCTTCCCTCGGCGGCACGCGTCGTCGAGGATGCCGGCGGCGCGCCGGTCGCGCTCTTCGAGAGCGACTGGAGCCAGCGGCTCGCCGAAGAGTGGAATCCGTCGCTCCGATTCGTCGAGTTCGAGCGGCTCCTCGGCGAAGTCGACGACGTCGCATGAGCGCGCAACTTCCGGCACCGGCGACGATCAAGCGCGGCGCGACGCTCGGCGCTCCGATCCGGTGGGCCCTGGTCGCGTTGCTCGTCGTGATCATCGTCTTCTCGTTCTTCACGCACCGCCCCAACGCGCACGAGAAGCTCTTCGCAAGCGTAACGGAAGCGGTGCAGCGCAACGACATGTCGCCCGTCGCCAAGGACTTCAACGCGATTCAGCGCGAGCAGCTGACGCGAGCCTCGGTCGGCCGGCTTTCCGATCAGCTCGTCCCGCTCGGCAAACTCAAGAACGTCAAAGAGACGACGCCGAAGGACGCCGCGCCGCGGCATTACACGTTCGACGTGCAGTTCGAGAAAGCGACCTGGAAGGGGTTTATGATCCTCGATGAAGACGGGAAGATCACGGGCTTCCGCCTGAAGCCGCCGCAATGATCGAAAAAGCAGCGGCGCCTCTTGCGGCCGGATTCGAGGACGTCGTCGAGGCGGCGCGCCGTTTGGCCGGCGTGGCACACCGCACCCCGGTCGTCACCTCGCGGACCCTCGATGCGCGCACCGGCGCGCGCGCGTTCCTCAAGGCCGAGAACCTCCAGCGCATGGGCGCCTTCAAGTTCCGGGGCGCCTACAACCGGCTCGTCCAGCTTACGGACGCCGAGCGCGCGCGCGGCGTCGTCGCGTTTTCGAGCGGGAACCACGCGCAAGGCGTCGCGCTCGCCGCGCAGCTGCTGCAGATACCGGCGACGATCGTGATGCCGACCGACGCACCGCGGCTGAAAGTCGAAGCGACGCTCGGCTACGGCGCGCAGATTGTGACCTACGATCGCGCGACCGAAGATCGTGCCGCGATCGCGAAACGTCTCGCCGGCGAACGCGGCGCAACCGTCGTTCCGCCGTACGACGATCCACGGATCATCGCCGGTCAGGGGACCGCCGCGCTCGAACTGTTCGAGGAAACGGGCTCCCTCGACGCGTTGCTCGTGAACACCGGCGGCGGAGGATTGCTGGCGGGGTGCACCCTGGCAGCGATGCAGCTCTCGCCCGGTATCGAGGTGTGGGCGGTCGAGCCCGAAGCCGGCGATGACTGGAAGCAATCGTGGGAGCGCGGCGAGCGCGTCGCGATCCCGGTCCCGGCGACGATTGCGGACGGGATGCAGACGACCTCGCCGGGCGAGCTGACGTTTCCGATCTTCCGGCGTTACGGCGCCGGCGTCGTTACGGTCAGCGACAACGAGCTGCGCGCGGCGATGCGTTTCGCCTTCGAGCGGCTCAAGCTGGTGATCGAACCGAGCGGCGCCGCAGGCCTGGCCGCGCTGCTCTTCGAGAAGATTCCGGTTCGCGGACGCCGGGTCGGCGTCACGATCAGCGGCGGGAACGTCGATGAGGCAACGTTCGCCGCCGCTCTCGCGTCCTAGTCGACTCTAGGTTTTGATGTCGCCGCAGGCGACGTAGATGCCGGCCTGCGTCGTCGAGCGGTGAACGTTGATTGCGTGCGGCGTCGCGAGCAGCGACGCAATCGTCACGTTCCTGAGCTTGACCTGCGAGCGGCGCGCCGTAATGTTCGGGAAGGGATACTGCGGTTTGGGATTGAGCTTGGCGCAGGTTCCCTCGTGGATGTGCACCGGCTGGTTATCGGCGACGGTGTCCTTCATGCGGACGAAGACCAAGAGGTCGGGACCGGCTTGCTGAAGCGTCGCGGTCCCGGTTTCGCCGGAATCGTTGAGCGCGTTCAGCGCGATGGTGACGTGGTCGGGTGCGGATGCTTGGGCTAGGACGATCGCCGGGACGGCCCCGCACAATGCAGCCGCCAGAGCGAGGATGGAGAATCGCTTCATCAGCCCGGCTTCGGCGCCGGAACATTTCTTCCCATCTCGTAGAACTCGGGGTTCGGCCGCATGTCCATGAGGCCGGCCATCCGATTCGAGAAGCCGAAAAATGCGGCGATCGCCGCGATATCCCAGATCTCCTCATCGCTGAAGCCCGCCGCGCGCATTCCCTCGATCTCCTCGTCGGCGGCGGCAAACGCCGGTTCGTTGACCCGCGATGCGAACGTGAGGATCCGTCGCAGCCTCGGCTCGAGGTCGGCGGTGCGCCAGTTGATCGCGATCTGCTCCGCCAGCGCCGGATCCTTGCCGATCACGCGCAGCGCGGCCCCGTGGGCCGTGACGCAATACTGACAGTGGTTTTCGCCGGAAACCGCGACCACGATCGCCTCGCGCTCGGCGCGCGAGAGCCCGCCTTTGGCGCGCATCAGGACGTCGTGGTACAGCATGAAAGCGCGAAAGTGTTCGGGTCGCCGCGAGTACGCGCGAAACACGTTGGGGACGAAACCGATCTTGTTGCGGTTTTGCTCGTAGATCTCGCGGATGTCGTCGGGAAGTTCGTTTTCGGACGTCTCGCCGAAGCGCGAGAAGGTCATACCGCCGCCCGCAGGTCGGCGAGCGCCGCCCGTGCGGCGCGCCGGCCCGGGATCCCCGTGACGCAGCCGCCGGGGTGCGTCCCGGAACCGCAAAGATAGAGTCCGGCAAGCGGCGTTCGCACCGGAAAGCGGTGCTCGAAGATCTGGCCCGGCAAGAGCTCGCCGTGAAAGATATGACCGCCGGCGATCCCGATGCGCGCTTCGATATCGGCCGGCGTGAGCACGTCCCAATCTTCGATGATATCCGGAAGGTTGGGCGCATACCGCGCCAGCGTCTCGACGATGGTGCGAACCGCCGCGTGCTTCGCGTCGAGCGACCAGCGCGACGCGGTCGAATACGGGAAATATTGCGCGAAGATCGAGAGGATGTGCTTCCCCGGCGGCGCGAGGCTCGGATCGGTCGGCGTCTGCATGAAGCACTCGAGCATCGGTTCCGCCGAAGCGCCCTTGCTGCGGGCGTGGTCGTGCGCGCGCTGCAAGTAGTCCACGTCCGGCGCGATGTGAACGGTCGCGCGGTGGTGCGGCTGCGGCTCCGTGCCGGGGCGCGCGGTGAAATTCGGCAGCTCGCCGAGGGCGAGGTTGACCTTGATCGAAACGCCCTCCGCTCGCCAGCCGCGCACGCGTGCGACGAACGCCGGCTCGAGCGCATCCGGATCGCAGAGCTTCAAGAACGTCGTCGACGGATCGGCGTTCGAGAGGACGCTCCGCGCGCGGTACGCGCTTCCGTCCGCGCAGCGGACCTCGAGCCGGCCGCTGCCGTCGCGCTCCGCGATCGAGAGCACCTCGCTGGAGGCACGGACTTCCGCGCCGGCAGCCCGGGCGGCCGATGCGACTGCGCCCGAGATCGCACCCATCCCGCCGCGGACGAAACCCCACGCCCCTTGTTCGCCGAAGATTCGACCCGCGTAGTGATGCGCCAAGACGTACGTCGTTCCCGGATCCCGCGGTCCGGCGTACGTGCCGATGAGCCCGTCGGTTGCGAGCGTTGCTTGAAGGACGGGAGTCGCGACGAAACGTTCGATGAACGAGGCGACCGAGGTTTCGAAAAGGTCGCGGATCGCCGGATCGACCGAGGCGAGCGACGGCTCGTCGTCCGCGAGGTGGGCGTAGACTTCCGCGCCGAGCGTCTCCGCGTTGCGCTCGAACGATGCGAAACCTTCGACGTCCGCTTCGTCGAAGCGCGAGATTTCGGCGGCATTTTGGGCGTTGTCGCTGCCGAGCAGCAGCGAGCGCCCGTCCGCGAGCGGCGTGAACGAAGCCGGCTCTTTCCGGTATGCGCTGAAACCGTGGTCGCGCAGCTCGAGTTCGTCGACGATCCGCGGATCGAACAAACTGCAAACGTACGCCGCGGTCGAGACCGTGTATCCGGGCCACGTCTCCTCGGACCGCGTCGCGCCGCCGAGCACCGGAGAGCGTTCCAGCACCAAGACGCGCGACCCGCCGCGAGCGAGATACGCCGCCGCGACCAAGCCGTTATGGCCGCCGCCGACGACGATTGCGTCGTAGTCTGCGCTCACGAACGGCGGCGCTGCCGTCCCCGTAGCGTACTTCCGCGGACGTGTTTCATTTCGTGGCGGGGTTGGAATGGGCGTCCGACCTTGTGCACGGCGTCGTGACGCAAGTCGGTGTCCACGTCCTCGCAACCGATCGGGGAAAACTCCGCGCAATCGTGCGGGCGCGCCGGATAAATCCCGCAGTAGTAGTGTCCCGAGCCCGAACCTTTGAGGAAGACGCATTTGCTCGTGATGTCGTCGTTATCGACCTTTTGCAGCCAGCCGACGACGAACCCGTCGGCCGAGCGCCGCTCGTTGACGTAGTTCTTCATCACGTCTTTGTACGACATTCCGAGGTGGTCGGCGATCCTCTGCACGTCGGCGGAGCTGACGAACGGCTCGTAACCCATGCAGCAGTTCGCGCATCCGGGCGGGCAAGCGAGAGTTTCGGGGAGGTCGCGCAGGTGCTTGCGCGCCAGGTCGATCACTTTTGCGATCGCGTTGACGAACTCGGTATCCTCGTTATATTTGTACGACCATTCCTTGTACGTCACCGCGTTCGTATTGTACGAACGGGATATTTTCTCGTTGTACGTTATCGTGATATGTTCTTCGTCGATCTCGATGTTGTTGATTTGCCGCAGAGGTTCCAGATCCAGCAGATCGAGTTTGGTCGGCTGAGCGGTTTCGCGCGTGAACGCGCCGAGCTCGCGACGCGCCCGCAGGGTGATGAGATCGATGGTCTCCATGCCAGGCCCTACGCTTCTCGTGGAAAAGCAACCTTCGGTACGCCATGTCTTCGCCGCGCTCCGATGCCGACCGAGTCCTCAACGCCGGAATCGCGCTCGCCCTGGACAAGCTCGTCGGGCAAGGCGAGTTTTATCCCTTCGGGGTCGCGCTGACGCGCGAGGGCCGAATTCAAGTGCTCACCGCGAACGACGGAGGCGCGCGCCCAGACAGCAACTCCTTCATGCAAGCGTTGGAAGACGCGCTCGCCGAGGGCGCGCGTTCCGGAAGCTTCGTTGCCGCGGCGATCGT
>JAFAMS010000403.1 GCA_019233165.1 Vulcanimicrobiota bacterium
ACGGCGATCGAGATCGGAACGAAGAGCATCCCCAGGCCGAACCCGCCGAGGATGGTCGGCCAGAAGAACGTCCAGAAGTCGGAGACCGACGTGGTCACTAGGCTCTGCAGATAATTTGAGAACGAAACGAGTAGGAACCCGATGCCCAGCGAGACGCGCGCATCGACTTTTCCACGGCTCACCAGGCCGGCGATCGGAATCGTCGCCGCGGCGATGCAGATCGCACGCAGGAAGATCAGTTCCCCGGAGAGCGTAGCGGTGAAGCCGAGGACCCCTTGCGTGTACTGCGGTAAGATCACGATCGAACCGAAGAGCGAGGCGCCGATCGCAAACGCCAACAGCGAGCCGGCCCACACGCTGCGCTGCCGCAACACGCGCAGGTCGACGATCGGGTTCGGCGTCCCGCGCAGCTCCCAATAGATAAAGGCGGCGATTCCGGCCACGGCCGTGAACGAGAACAACTTGATCACGTCGGAGTCGAACCACTCGTTGCGTTCGCCTTGGCCGAGGACGTATTGCAGAGAGCCGACCCCGATTGCGAGCAGCGCGAGACCGATCGCATCGACGGGGACGCGCTGCGGCTCCGTTGGGTTTCGCAAGCGCATCAGGACGATCGTTCCTGCCGCGATCCCCGGAAGCAAGTTGATGAAGAACACCCAGTTCCAGGAGTAATTGTCGGTCAGGACGCCGCCGATGTACGGCCCGACGCTCGGGCCGACGATCGCGCCGAGCGAGAAGAGCGCTTGACTCGCGCCGAGCTGCGAGCGCGGAAACGTGTCGCGCAACGTCGCCTGTCCGGTCGCGATCAATCCACCGCCGAACAGCCCTTGAACGATCCGCCAGAAGATCAGCTCTTCGATCGAGCCGGAGAACCCGCAGAGCATCGATGCGATCGTGAAACCGAAGATCGCCGTCGCGTAATAGTTTCGCCGTCCGAAGCGCAGCTGCAGCCACGGCGTGAGCGGGATGACGATCACCGCCGAGATGATGTAGCCGGTGACGACCCATGCGCCCTCGTCGATCGTCGCGCCGAGATTTCCTTGGATCGTCGGGAGCGCGACGTTGACGATCGTCGTATCGAGCGTCTGCAGCAAGGTCGCGAGCATCACGCCGATCACGACGATCAGGCGCGCCCCGCCGTACTCGACGACGTTCGAGCCGAGATGCGCTTGGTGTTGCTGTGAAGGCGCGGCCGGTTTCTCCAGCCGCCCGGCTACCGTTCGAGCCATCGTTGCAGTCGTTGACACTCTGCCTTGAGAATAGGTGCCAATCCCGTGACCTGCCGCCGCTTTTAGTCGCGACGGGCACTTGCATTTCGTCCCGACGAGGGGGAACCTATGTGTGATGGCAAGCTGACTCGCGGCTCGATGGTCGCATCGCTGACCGCGCTTAGTGCGACGCCGGCGCTCGCCCAGGCCATCCCGGCGGGGTCCGGCTGGAACGACGACTTGGTGACCGGGAACCGCATCCTCGCCGATCAGGAGATCCTCGACGGGTTCGGGCACCTGAGCATGCGCTCGCAAACGAACCCGACCCGGTTCTGGATGTCGCGCTCGATGGCGCCCGCGCTCGTCACGGCCGCCGATATCATGGAATTCGATCTGGACGGAAACGCCGTCGATCCGCGCGGCCGGGCCGTCTTCCTCGAACGATTCATCCACAGCGAGATCTACAAATCCCGGCCCGACGTGAACGCGGTCGTCCACGCGCACACCGCGGCGATGATCCCCTTCGGGGTCAGCGCGACGCCGCTACGACCGCTGATTCACGTCGCGGGCTTCCTGGGAGAGACGGTCCCGATCTTCGAGATTCGCGACGTCGCCGGGGACGCAACCGATCTGCTCGTCCGTAACGCGCAGCTCGGCGCCGCACTCGCGCGCTCGCTCGGCGCACATCCCGTCGCCTTGATGCGCGGTCACGGCTACGTCGCGGTGGCGTCTTCCGTGCGGCAGTGCGTTTATCGCGCGATCTACACCGTGGTCAACGCGCAAGCCGAAGCAGAAGCGCTCCGGCTCGGCACCGTGAAGTTCCTCACACCGGGCGAAGCGAAGAGCACCGCAGCGACGATGGCGCCGCTCGTCGATCGCCCGTGGGACCTCTGGAAGACGCAGGCGCTCGGCGAGCGCTAGCTAGAGCTTACTCCGCGAGCGATGCGAGACAAGCGAATGCGTCGCGCCGCACATGCTGCCGCCGGATCGCCGCGCGGAGATCGGCCGTCGTAATGCTCCCCTCCTCGATGCACTCCAGCAGAAGCTTAAAGAAATAGCGTTCTTGCAACGGATCGGGGTGAGGACGATAGCGCATCCCGGCGCGCGGTTTCAGCACCCGGCGCGCGACCGCGCGCAGGAACGCCGCGGCCGTTCGCGGTGGCTGCGCGTATTCGTGCCAATCCGCCCGCAACCCGGTTTTCCAGGGCTGTGTCTCGATCTCGGTGTTGTGCAGCAGCTTGGTGCATTCGTCGAGCGTGTCGTGGTGGTTCCATTCATCCTCGAAGAGCCCGATCGTCTCCGGGGGTTGATCTTCCAGCATCAGCCACGGTCCGAGCGGAAGCGTACCG
>JAFAMS010000451.1 GCA_019233165.1 Vulcanimicrobiota bacterium
GCGCATTCCGCCGATCGCGCGGCCTTGCGCCGCGGCATTCGCGGAGACGGCGAGCGCCGCGTCAAGCTCCCCGGTGCGCAAGGCGACGAGCAGCGTGTTCTCGTCGGGGATGAAGCGCACGATAACGCGCCCAACCCGCGGACGGCCGCGCCGATACGCGCCGTTCGCCTCGAGCTCGACGCGGTCGCCGCGCACCCAGCGCTCGAACTTGAAGGGTCCCGTCCCGACGGGAGCGCCGTTGAAATCGACGTGATTGAGGTCGGGATATTTCGCGAGCAGATGCGCGGGGAGGACGACCGCGTATCCCATCAAGGAGTCGAGCGCCGGTGAGTACGGCCGCTTCATGTGAAAGACGACGGTATGCGCGTCGGGCGTCTCGACGCTGCGGACTTGATCGTATCCCACCCGGTTCTGCAGATTGTTCTGCGGGTTGACGATCGCGCGCCAGGTGAACGCGACGTCGCGACTCGTGAACGGCGCGCCGTCGTGCCAGCGAACTCCGTGGCGCAAGCGATAGCGAATCGTCATCCCGTCGCGGCTGATACCGCCGTTCTCGAACGAGGGGACGACGGTCGCCAAGTTCGGTTCGGGCGTTCCGTCCGTCGTGAACGCCAAGAGCCCATCGAAACAGAGCCGCGCGAGGTCCGTCTCGATCACCGTCGTCGTCAAGATCGGATTCAGGCTCTGCGGCGAGATCCCGATCGCCATCCGGAGCGTCCCCGGGATCGTCCACGAATTGCGCGCCTCCGCGCGTAGCGGCGTCATCCAAAGAAAGGCGAGCGCGCAGCACGCCGCCACTCGCCTAAGAGTCGTCATCGCCACGGTAGTACGCCGCCGTTCGTTGCAACGCCCGGCGCGGGACGAGGCCGATCAGCTCGCTTCGCCGCAGCGCGACCCCGCGCTCGCCGGCAAGCGAGCGGACGAGCTCGACGATCCGGTAGATCGGCGTCGCCTCGACGTCGGTGATATTAAAGGAAAGCTGGACGATCTCGCCGCGTCGCAGCCCGAGCGCACGCAGCGTGCGCAGGCCGCCGGTGCGCTCGCGCAAACGCCGCGCCAGCTCGAGCGCGAGCCCCAGGTCGCCGCTTTCGAGCTCGATGTTGAACGCGATGAGGATCGGCCGGGCTCCGATCGCGATCGCTCCGGCGCTCGCGTGCGCTCCGTCGCCGACGTCCGGCTTCCAGCCGGGATCTTGGATCCGCGCCGTCAGCCCTTCGAATTCGCCTCGCCGCACGTCGGCGAGAAGGCGCCGGTGCTCGGCACTCGCCGCGGCGCCGTAAAAATAGGAAGGGATCCGGTGCGTTTCCCAGATCCGCGCTCCCGCCTCGCGGGCGAGCGACGCCGCATCCTCGAGCGTCGCGTCTTTGAGCGCGACGAACGGGAGGACGTCGAGCGCTCCGATCCGCGGATGCGCGCCGCGGTGGCGCCGCAGATCGATCCTCCCAGCGGCGGCGCCGGCGAGGGCAACGCTCGCATCGAGGACGGCCGCGCGGGTTCCGACCGCGGTGATCACGCTGCGATGGTGCGTTTCGTCGCTCGTCCGATCGATGACGCGCGCGCCCGCAGCGCCGACGGCGCCGACGCAGGCATCGACGACACCGGCGTCGCGGCCTTCGGAGATGTTCGGGACGATCTCGTAGAGCGCGCTCACGCAAAGGCGCGTGCGAGCGCGCCCGAGAGGTCGCGAGCGCCGGTTTCGTAGGCGATCGCCTCATCGAAGCCCAGCTTGCGCGCTTCCGCGAGTCGTCGCGACGCTTGGGAGACGCGCCGCACTTCCCCCGAGAGCCCGATCTCGCCGAACGCGACCGTGCGCGGCCCGAGCGCGCGATTGCGAAATGCTGAAGCGATCGCTAGCGCGATCCCGAGGTCGGCGCCGGGTTCGACGACGCGCAAGCCGCCGGCGACCGATGCGTAGACGTCCATTCCGCCCAGGTGCATCCCGGCGCGCCGTTCGAGAACTGCGAGGATCATCGCAAGCCGCGCTTGGTCGAGGTTCGCGGCTAACCGTCGCGGCGTTCCATACGCGGCGTCGGCGACG
>JAFAMS010000033.1 GCA_019233165.1 Vulcanimicrobiota bacterium
GGACGTCGGCGATCGCCGACTCGATCGAGTCGACGGCGCTCGCCTCGATCTCGTCACGCAACCGCTCGGCGAGCGCGGGCAGCGCCTTCGAGAGCCGCTGCGCGGTGTCGAGCGCCGGCGACCGCCGGCCGGATCGTAAGAGCGAGATCGCTGCCTCGGTCAGCCCGGTTTGCTCGGCGAGCTCGGCCCCGGTGAGCCCCGCCGCCCGCATCGCGTCGTTCAAATCTTCCGAAAAGCGCTTCATCTTAGTTAAGACTAGGGACCGAACTTAACAGTTGTCAACCGCCGAACAAGCAAGCCGGCGGCGGTGTCGTTCCAGCATGCGTCTCGTTCTCGCCATTGCATTGGCTTCGCTCGGCGGATGTGGGTCGGGGACCAGCACTCCCGCCGCACCGCCTGCCCCGGTTCGCAACTCGCCCTCCGCCGCAATTTGGATCCATCCGGGACCCGCGGGCGCGCTGCCTGTTGGTGGCTCGACGGATTTTCCCTCGCTGTTTGCCGGAACGACGGCGTGGCCGACCGTCGCGGCGCGGACTAGCACGTTCGGGCTCTATGCGGGCGTCGTCGCCGCGCTCGACGATGCGACCCTGGGACAGATCGTAAGCTTCCTGAACGCGCATCTCATGACCGTCGAGCTCGAAGCACCGGCGCTGCAAGCTACGAGTGCATGCGGGAGCGGGGTCGAAGGCTATGTAGCGTACGGGCCGGGGCAACCGTCGCTCCACGACTTCACGCTCGCGTACCTGAATCGGCTCAAAGCGCTCGGCGCGAACGTCGCGTACATCAAGGTCGACGAGCCGTACTTCTTCGGCAGCATTACGTCGGATTCGCGTTCGTGCCACTGGGCGGCGTCAGTCGTCGCCCAAGCGGTCGCACAATTCGCGCAGCTCGCGCAAAGCGTCTATCCCAACGTTCAAGTCGGCGACGTCGAGCCGATCGTTGGAAATGCGTACCTTCCGGACGTCGTAACGGCGCTCGCAGGATGGCTCGACGTTTACAAAACGGCGAGCGGAAGCGGCTTTCCGTTCTTCACGGCCGATCTCGATTTCACCAGTCCCTCTTGGCCGACGTTGGCGCTCGGGCTCGAAAGCGCGGCTCACGCTCGCGGGATGCGCTTCGGGATCATCTACATCGGCGACTACCCCGACCCATCCGACCAGGTTTGGGCGAGCAAGGTCGTGGCCCGGTTTCAGTCGTTTCAAGAGACGTACGGCGCGACGCCGGACTTCGTGCTCTTTCAATCCTGGGAGCCGCACCCATATCGCTGCCTCCCGGAGACCGACCCGACCACGTTTACCGGCGTCGTGAAGGAATACGTGGACACCTTCGGCCCAAAATGAACGGAGGGCGCACCTGCGGTGTCTTACTCACATACCATGACCCAAACCGACGTCCTCGCTTTCGAAGACTACGTCCGCGCGAACCAGCGGTTCGTCTATCGGATTGCGTACGGGCTGACGCGGAACAGGGAAGACGCCGAGGACGTCGCGCAGGACGCATTCGTGCAGGCGCAGCGGAAGTTTGGGACGATCCACGACGCGAGCGCTTTTCGTGCCTGGGTCACGACGATCGCGCGGCGCCTTTCGCTGAACCGAATCCGCGCCGAGTCGCGACAGCGCCGGCGCGAGAACGCATGGGCGCTTGCGCAAGCACCCCAAACGACGAACGCGGAAGCGAGCGCCGCGGATCGCGATGCGCTCCTCCGTTTGCACGCCGAGCTCGAGCGCTTACCGGAAAAACTGCGCGCGGTCCTGGTTCTGAGCGCGATCGATGGGCTCGACACGCGCGCCGTCGCCGAGAGCCTGGGCATCCCGGAAGGGACCGTCCGCTCGCGGTTGCACGCGGCGCGCAAGACGCTGGCGCGCACGTTAGGCGTCCTCGCGCTTCTGACCGTCGCATTACTCCCGTCCTTGCATCCTAAACCGTCCGGCGATTCGCTTCACGCGCTCTCGACGTGGCGTTCGCCGACTGCGTCGTTACTCGTCGTTCACGCCAAGACGGGACGAACGCATGCTTCGTAAGCTTCGGCTTTGGCTCGTTCTCGCGTTCCTGCTCTTGGGAACGACGATCGCGCTCGCCCAGGACCAGGCTCGCGATCCGGTCGGCGAGGCGCTCTTCCC
This sequence comes from Vulcanimicrobiota bacterium, assembly GCA_019233165.1. Lineage (GTDB taxonomy): Bacteria > Vulcanimicrobiota > Vulcanimicrobiia > Vulcanimicrobiales > Vulcanimicrobiaceae > JAFAMS01. The sequence continues at coordinate 2,121 of JAFAMS010000033.1, forward strand.
CCCCGAGCTCATCATGGGGAATCAGTCGGCGCTCGGACTCAGCGAAGCGCAACGGACGTCGATGCAATCGGCGATGGCCGAGGCGCAGAAACTGTTCGCACAATACCAGTGGCAGCTTTCGGGAGCGATGGAGACGTTGACCGCCTCTCTCAAGCAGCCGCACGTCGACCGAACGAAAGCGCTCGCCGAGCTCGACAAAGTGCTCGCCATCGAACGGCAGGTGAAGCACACGCAGCTCGGACTGATGATCCGGCTCAAGAACGAACTAACGCCCGAACAGCAAGCGAAACTCACGAAATTGAAGGCGAGCTCGCCACCCGCCGCACCGCGTCGCTAGGCCTACCCCTCCGCGAGCGCGTAGCGCGCGATCGGGTCGATCTCGAGATTGACCTTCCGGCCGGGCTTCGCCGCGCTGAGGGTCGTTCGCGCGATCGTTTCCGGGATCAGCGCAATCGTGAAGCGGTCGCCGTCGACCGACGCGACGGTCAGCGAGATGCCGTCGAGCGCGACGTACCCCTTGGGGACGATGTAACGCTTCAAGGCCGCCGGGATCGCGACCGTGAGGCGCTCGCCTTGACCTTCCGGCGCGCGCTCGAGAACCTCGGCGGTCGCATCGATGTGGCCGTAGACGAGGTGGCCCCCGAGCCGGTCGCCGAGCTTGAGCGAAAGCTCCAGATTGACGTGCTCGCCGTCGTCGAGGTCGCCGAGCGTCGAGCACGCGAGCGTCTCCGGGACGACGTCGAAAGCAATCCGCGCCCTGCCGACTTTCGCGGCGGTGAGGCAAACGCCGTTGACGCAGATCGAGTCCTTCGGCTCGATCCCGTCGTCGATCGCGTGCGGTGCTTCGATCACCAGATGGCGGCCGCCATGGACCTCTTCATTGGCAACGACGCGGCCCGTATGGCCGATCAGTCCACTAAACATCGACCGGCAGCTTCGCCGTAAGGAGCAAATCATCTCCACTGCGCTCGAGCCCGTCGAAACGCCAGCCGCCGAGCGGCGGATGTGGGGTGAGAGCCGGCACGGCGCGCGGCCCGCCCAAGAAGAGGGGCGCGACGAACCACACCAGCCGGTCGACGAGTCCCGCCGCGAGCAACGCCGACGCAAGCGTCGGCCCTCCCTCGCAGACCAGCGACGAAACCCCCGCGTCTTTGAGCGCCCGGAGCCCGGCTTCGAGGTCGACGCGGCCATCGTGACCGCCGGGAACGAAGATGCATGTGGTCGTTTTCGCGACGTCGGCGAATGTCGCGCGCGCGCCCTCAGGTGCGATGAGAATCGTCGCCGCGTATCCGTCGAGCGGCGCGAAAACGCGCGCATCGCTTGCAGGCGGCTTCAAACCGCAAACTACGATGCGGTTGTACGGACGCCGGCGCGCGTGAGGCGGACGGACGCTCAACCGCGAATCGTCGGCGCGTATCGTCCCCGCGCCGACCATCACTGCATCGAGCGCGGCGCGCAGCTCCCGCACGCGCTCGCGCGACGGCTCGCCCGTGAGCCAAAACGATCCTTCGTTCGGCGCGACGTACCCGTCGAGCGAGGCCGCAATCTTCAACAGAACGTACGGTCGCGGCGAGGCGATCGCCGTCGCAAACGGCTCGATCAAACGTTGCGCCCAGGGGAACTCCGCAATCTCGACCTCGAGACCGGCGCCGCGCAAGCGCGCGATCCCCGCTCCGGCGGTCTTCCGATTCGGATCGCGTGTCCCGATCACGACGCGCGCGATTCCGGCGCCGACGATCGCGTCCGTGCACGGCGGCGTGAGCCCCGCATGATCGCACGGCTCGAGCGAGACGACCAACGTCGCTCCGATGGTTTCGAACCCGCGCCCACGCGCGTCGGCGAGCGCCTCGACCTCGGCGTGCGCGTCGCCGCGACGATGATGAAAGCCCTCGCCGAGCGTCCCTCCATCGCGCACGACGACCGCGCCGACGGGCGGGTTCGGCGCCGTGCTTCCCGCGCCGCGCGCTGCCAGCTCGCAGGCGCGCGCGAGGTAGAGTGCATCTGCCGATGAAGGCTTGCTCGATGTCACGTCCCGGGCTTTGCACGTAATGCGCGTCGCCGACCTGCCGTTCGTTCTCATCGCCGCGCTCGCGGCTGCGCTGGTTCTCATCGGTTTCCTGCGCGCGCGAAGACGCAAGGCTCACGTCGGTGCCGGGAAGCGCCTCGACGTCACGTTCCTCGTTGTTGAGCTTCCCGAGTTCTCGACGCTCGTCGAAACGCTGGAACCCGACGCGTTCGCGAAGGTCTACGACCCGTATCTCGAGCTGGCCGAGCAGACCGTCGGCGAGCATGGCGGATATCTGTGCGAGCCCGAAGGCGGCCGCTTGACTGCGGTCTTCGGTGCGGCGCAGCGTCTCGTCAACCCCGCAGAACGCGCGCTCGCGTGTGCGATCGCTTTGCGCGACTCCATATCGGCGCAGGTGTTGGCCGGGATCCACAGCGGCCCGGCGCTCGTCGGAACGTTCGGCTCCGGCGAACGCGCGCGTTTCGGCGCGCTCGGACGCGCGCGCGAGCTCACGGCGGAGATCGCCGCCGCGAATCGCATATTCGATACGCAGATCGCGCTCTCGCGAACGGCGGTCGAGCGCATCGGCGACCCGCGCCGTTTTCGACCCCTCGGACGATTCGCGCTCGACGGTGAGACGCAGGGGCTCGAGATCTCCGAGCTGCTGTCGGCGGAACGCGCCGCGTCGCGCTACATCTCCGCGTATCGGACCGGATACGAAGCGCTCGAGCTTGGCGATCCCAACGCCGACGCGATGTTCAAGTGGCTCGCCGACGAGAATCCCGAAGACCGCTGCGTTGCGTACCATTTAGGACGGCTCCGCGCCGGAATTCGCACGCCCACCGTCGAGCCGCTGCCTACGACGTGAAGTCGGGCGCCCACGCGAGCGTGAGCGCCCCGGCGACGACGAACCCCGCCGTCTCCAACGTGTGTGCGGCGTCGACGAGGGTCGCGCCGGTGGTCAGAACGTCATCGAAGAGCACGAGCTCCGGATCGTGCGGACCGGCGGTACGGCGCACGCGAAAGCGGCCGATTGCGGCCAGCCGTTCGCGGCGGGAACGCCCCTGCTGCGCCGCCCCCTTGGCGCGCGCGAGGACGTTGCTGACGCCGATGCGGCGCGTTCGCGCGAGGATCCGCGCGACGAGCGCCGTTTGATCGAAGCCGCGAGCCGCGATCCGGCGGCGGGTCGTCGGGATCGGAACCAGCGTGACCGTCTCGTCGACGTACGGCGATGCGAGCGCGGCCAGATCGAGGGCGAACCCGCGCCGGCCTGATTTGAACTCCGCGATCGCCGCCTTCAGTGCACCGGCGTACGGGCGGCACGAAAACGCTTCGAGACCCGCGAGCGTCACGCGGCGCGAATCGCCCGCTGCCCGGGCGCACTCGCCGCAGAGCAGTAGGTCGTCACGATTGCAGCCGATGCACGCTCGTGGAAAGAGGAGCGCCCGGAGATGCGTCCACACCCGCTCCCTTCACGCGCCCTCGCTAGCCGGCAACCGCCTCCGCATTGGCGACGATCTCGCCGTCGAGCCTCGCGCCCGCGGCGACTTCGTAGTGCATCCCCACGATCGCGTTCTCGAGCTGCGCGCCGTCGCCGACGACCACGTCGTCCCACAAAATCGAGCGCGCGATGCGGCAACCTTCTCCGATGCGCGCACCCGCGCCGATGACCGACGGGCCGGCGATCGTCGTCCCGGCGCCGACGCGAACCGCGTCGCCGACGTACACGTCGCCCGAAATCGTCACACCGGCTCCGAGGACGGCGTCGGACGGGACGCCGCGCGCCCTGGCGCCGCGCAAAGCGAGGCGTCCGGAAAGAGCGTCTTTCGTCGCCCGCCGGTATTCGGAAGGCGTACCGATATCGCACCAATACGCACCGGGCGCGGGCATCCCGTAGAACGCGGCGTTCTGCCGTTGCAGCGCGGGGAAGACGTCCTTGCCGAAGTCGATGAACGTCGCGGCCGGGATGTGCTTGAAGATGGCCGGATCGAAGCAATAGATCGCGGTGTTGACGAGGTGAGAGCGCTCGGTGCCCTTCGGCGGTTTCTCCTGAAAGTCGACGATACGCCCATCGGGGGCCGTGATCACGACGCCGTACTGTTCGACGTCTTGCGCTTCATAGAGCGCGATCGAGGCGAGCGCTTTGCGTTCGCGGTGAAATGCGATGAGCTGCGAGAGATCGATGTCGCTCAGGATGTCGCAGCCGATGACGAGGAACGTCCCCTCCGCGAAGAACCCTTCCATCTGCTTGACGGCGCCGGCACTTCCCATCAGCTCCGGCTCGTACAAATAGTGCAGCCGCACGCCGTAGCGCGACCCGTCGCCGAATTCCTCGCGAATTTGGTCGGCGTGGTAATGAAGGTTGATCGCGACGTCTTCGATCCCGTAGGACCGCAAATAGCGTAAGATCTGCGCGGAGATCGCTTCCCCGGCGACGGGGACCAAGGGCTTGGGGACCTGGCGGGTCAGCGGATAGAGACGCGTGCTCATCCCGCCGGCGAGAATCATCGCTTTCACGACGTGCTCTTACCCCGCAGAACGCGCATCGCCGCGCTCTCCCGCAAAGCCAGCACGGCAAAAGCCGGAAGGGCGAGCTGCCGTCGCCAGCGCCGGGGTTCGCGAACGAGCCTGTAGAGCCACTCGAGTCCCATCTTTTGCAAAGCTGCCGGTGCGCGCCGGACGTTCCCTGCGAGGATATCGAAGGTCCCACCGACCCCTAATCCGACCACCGCGCCGGTCGCGGCGAGGTTGTCGGCGAGCCAGAGCTCCTGTTTCGGAGACCCCAGCGCTGCGAGAACGACGTTTGCGCCCGTCCGTTTAATCTCGGCCGCGACCGATTCGTTGCGCTCGGGCGCGAAGTAGCCGTCGTGGGTCCCGACGACCGTCGCGCCTTGCGCGCGCAGCACCGCGGCCGCACGTTCGGCGGTGTCGGCGCGACCGCCGAGCAGAAACAACCGGAGCCCGTCGGAGGACGGCCGGCGCGCGAGCGCGGCGAGGAGCGCGACGCCCGTCACGCGCTCGCGCAGCGGACCGCCGCGGAAGCGCGAGGCGAGGAGCAGGCCAACCGTGTCGCAGACGACGAGCCCGGCGCGCTCGACGACGTCGCGAAAACGCGGGCTCCGCCGCGCTTCCATTACCATCTCGGTTCCGAGCGTGACGACGAGCGACGGGGCGGAGCCATGCGCGAGCGCGACGACGCGCTCGACCGCGGCGTCGCGTCCGACCGCATCGACGCGACACCCCAAGATCCGAATCGATTCCACTTATACCGTCACACCGTTGCCGGACGGTAGGCGTCGAGCAAACCGCTCAGACGATCCTTCAAGTCGTCCGGCATCACCCCGAGCGGAGGCCGGCACCCGCCGACGCGCCATCCGAGCTGCTGCATCGCCCACTTCACCGGGATTGGGCTCGTCGTTGCGAAGAGCGCGGAGAAGAGCGGCGCGAGCTCGCGATGGATCATCGACGCGCGTGCGACGTCGCCGGCGCCGAAGGCCTGCATCATCTGCTTGAACTGTCGCGCGCAAAGATGCGACGCGACGCCGACGAGTCCGTCACCGCCGATTGCAAGCACCGGCAAGAACAACGGATCGTCGCCGCTGTAGAAGATGAAATCCTTGCGCCGGTCGCGCAGGACGGCCGTCATTTGCGCGAGGTCGCCGGTCGAATCCTTGACGCCCTTGATGTTCGGAAAGCGATCTTGCAGCGTCTTGAGCGTCGTGGGGAGCATGTTCGCCGCGGTTCGTCCCGGGATGTTGTAGATGACGATCGGAAGCTCGGTCGATTCGGCGACTGCCCCGAAGTGGCGCAGCATCCCGTCTTGCGTCGGCTTGTTGTAGTACGGGACGACGACCAGGACGCCATCGACGCCGGCTTTGGCTGCCTCGCGCGTGAGCTCGACGGAATGCCGCGTGTTGTTGGAGCCGGTGTTGGCGATCACCGAGCCGCGGTCGCCGAGCCTCGCCTTGACGACTTCGAAGAGCTTGAGCTTCTCATCGGTCTCGACCGCCGGGCCTTCGCCCGTCGTGCCGCAGACGACGACGCCGTCGTTCCCGAGCGCGATCAGGTGCTCGGCAAGCCGTCCGGCCTCCTCGTAGTCGACGTCGCCCGACGGCGTGAAGGGCGTGATCATCGCGGTAAGCAGGCGGCCGAGTTGCATGAGCGTTCCTCCTACGTTCGCGCCGGCTCTTCGGACGCCTTACGGCCGAGCCGGAAGGCGTCGTGCAACGCCTGTTCGGCGCGCGACGCGTCCTCTTCCGGGACCAGCACGGAGATGGTGATGTTCGAGTCCGTCGAGTGGATGATCTCGACACCGGCGTCGGTCACCGCCCGGACGACGCGATACATGACGCCGGGCGTTCCTCGCATCGAGGCGCCGACGATCGAAATCTTCGCGCAGTGCGTCCTGATCCGGACCGCAAGATTCATGTCTTTGAGCTCGTCGCGGACCACGTCGACGTTCTCCAGGTCGCAGACGAAGAACACGCCTGCGGCGTTCACGTTGATCATGTCGATCGAAACGCCGCGCTCGGCGATCCGCTGCAGAAGCTGTCGGTCGAGCTCGGCGCGCTTGGGGATGTCTTCCTCGCCCGGAATGATCCGCACGAACGCGATGTCCGTTAGGGCCGTCACCCCGGTGACCGGCCGCTCGCGATCGATCGGCGTCCCCTCGTCGATCGCGGTCCCGAAATTCGAACGCAAACCCTTGATGACGTACGGCGTCGTCCCATGCTGGGCGAGCCTCGCCGCTTTGGCGTGCATCACCTTCGCGCCGTTTCCGGCGAGCTCGACCATCTCGGACCAGTTGACGCGGTCGACGGTATGCGCGCCGGCGATTCGGCGCGGGTCGCCGGACATCACGCCGGAGACGTCGGTATAGATTTCGACCGTCTCCGCGCCGAGCGCTTCGCCGATTGCGATCGCGGTCAGATCGCTTCCGCCGCGACCGAGCGTGGTGATAGAGCTCGTTCCGTCGGCGCCTTGAAAGCCGGCGACGACGGGGATCACGCCACGTGCGACGGCGCGTGCCAGATTCTCCGGGTCGACCGATTCGATGTTCGCGTCGCCCCACGCGCTGTTCGTTCGGATCCCGGCCTGTGCGCCGGTCATCGCTTGGGCTTCGGCTCCCCAGGAGGTGAGCAGCTCGGCGAAGATCGCGCACGAGATCAGCTCGCCGACGGCGAGGAGCAGGTCGCGATTGGGACCGTTGCGAGCCGGACCGAGGAGCCCGACGAGCGTGTCGGTCGCATACGGATCCGGCGCGCGCCCGATCGCCGAACATACGACGACCGGCGCGAAGCCGCGCGTTCGCGCTTCGAGGACGCGCGAGGCTGCGATCTCGCGCAGCTCCGGCGTCGAGAGCGACGAGCCCCCGAACTTCAGGACGATGACTTTCGGCGTGGCGTTCATGATGCGCGCGCCCGCGGGCGGAGCATTCCCTTCTCGAGCAGCAGCTCGATGATCTGGACTCCATTGGTCGCGGCGCCTTTGCGTAATTGGTCGCCGACAATCCACATCTGGAAGCGCGTCGACGGCGCCCCCTCCTCGCGCAGCACGTCGGCCTCGGGGCGCAAACGCGCGACGTGAACGTCGTCGGTGTTCTCGACGTCGAGCGGCGTCACGATCCGTTCGGGATGATAGACGATTCCAGGCGCCGCTTCGAATGCGCGCGCCAGCTCCTCGCGCGTCGTAGGACGTGCGGTTTCGAAAAACACGGCTTCGCTGTGCGCGCGCCGCACGGGAACGCGGACCGTCGTTGCCGCGACGTGCAAGTTCGGAAGGCCTAGGACCTTGCGGGTCTCGGCCGCGACCTTCTTCTCTTCTCCCGAATCGCCGAATGCGTCGAACGAGCCGACCTGGGGGACGACGTTGCGGTAGATCGGCGCGGCGAACGTCCCGTCCGGCTCGCCGCCTTGTTCCTCGCGCGCCAGCGTTTCAAGTCCGGCACGCCCTGCGCCGCTGACGGCTTGATAGGTCGCG
>JAFAMS010000093.1 GCA_019233165.1 Vulcanimicrobiota bacterium
CGTCGATGAGCGGCGCGACGACCGGGATGAGAGCGTTGGCCTTATAGGGCGAAAACAATTTCATGGACGATCCCACGGGATGAGCATCCGGCGTTTTGTCATCGTAACGGGGCTTTCCGGCGCGGGCAAGAGCCGAGCGATGGAAGCGTTCGAGGATCTCGGATTTTATTGCCTGGACAACCTGCCGCCTGCGCTGCTCGGCGACGTCGTCCGCCTCGCCGAAAAAGCCGGACGCGACGCTATCGCGATCGCGCCGGACGTTCGTACCGCGGGTCCTTTCGGCGAGATCGCCGAGTCCGTCGCGAGCGTCGCGGCCGCCTCCAACGGCGCCCCACCCGAGATTCTCTTTCTCGATGCAACCGACGACACGCTCATCCGCCGCTTCAGCGAGACGCGGCGGCGTCACCCACTTGCCGGCGAGCGCCTTACTGAGTCGATTGCGGGCGAACGCTCGGCGCTGGTCGCCCTCCGCGACCGGGCCGACCACGTTTGGGATACCAGCGCACTGACGCCTTCGCAGCTCCGAGCGCGAATCATCGAAACATTCGCTCGCGAGTCCGAGACCGAGCGGCTTCACGTCACGCTGATCTCGTTCGGTTACAAGCACGGGCTCCCCCTCGACGCGGACCTCGTCTTCGATCTTCGGTTCCTGCCGAACCCCTACTACGTCGACGAACTGCGCGAGCTGTGCGGAAACGACGAGCCGGTCGCGGCGTATCTTCGCGGCCTCCCCCAAACCAAAGAGTTTCTCGAGCGCCTCGAATCGCTGCTCGATTTCTTGCTTCCGCAGTACAAGGCACAAGGCAAGCTGCAGCTTACGATCGCACTCGGCTGCACCGGCGGCCGTCATCGTTCGGTCTTCGTCGCAGCGGAGCTCGCAGCGCACTTGCGAACGAACGGCGCGCTCGAGGTCGACCTCGTCGAGCGGGACCTCGACCGCTGATGCGCGACCGCGCGCGCAGCGTTCTGCGCTGGTTTTATCCCGGACTCGGCGTCAAACGCTGGCTGCTCATCGCAATAATCGGTGCGATCCTGTTCGTCAACGGCGTCAGCCGCTGGCTTACGGCCGAGGGCGCACACCTCGAGATCAACACCTGGGTCGATGAGATCCTCGACGACTACATGCCGATCCAATGGCTGCAGTGGATCTTGATGGCCGGCGGAGCGCTGATGGTCGTGATCGGGATGCGGCAATGGATGCGCTCGATCGTCAACGCGCTCACCCCCGACCGTAAGGACCGGATCGTCGACGCGCTCTTCGAGTCGCGCTTGCGCGCCGGTTACCGTATCGTCGCGCTCGGCGGTGGAACCGGGCTCTCGACGCTTTTGCGCGGGCTCAAGCGGCACACGCTGAACATCACCGCGGTCGTTACCGTCAGCGACGACGGCGGCAGCTCGGGCCGCCTGCAACGCGAGCTCGGGATCCTTCCACCGGGCGACGTTCGAAACTGTCTGGTCGCGCTCGCCGACGACGAAGCGATGGTCACCGACCTCTTCCGGTATCGCTTTCACGAGGGCGACGGGCTGTCGGGGCACTCGTTCGGGAATCTCTTCCTCGCAGCGATGACCGGGATCACCGGAAACTTCGACGTCGCCGTCAAGGAATCGAGCCGCGTCCTCAACATCAAAGGCCGCGTCTTGCCGGCGACGCTCGCCGTCACGTGGCTGCGGGCGACGATGAGCGACGGACGAGTGATCGAAGGCGAAACGGAGATCACGCAAGCCGGCGGCTCGATAAAGTCCATCTCGCTGGAGCCCGCGCACGCGGCACCGCTCGCCGAGGTGATCGAGGCGATCCGCAATGCCGACGCGATCGTCTTGGGGCCCGGCTCCCTCTACACGTCGATCATTCCAAATCTGCTCGTCGACCGAATCGCGCGCGAGGTCGAGCGCTCGAGTGCCGTCAAGATCTTCGTCAGCAACGTTATGACCCAGCCGGGTGAGACCGACGGCTTCTCCGCGTCGAAGCATCTCGAAGTTTTGCTCGAGCACGCCGGCGCGAAAGTCTGCGACTACATGATCGTCAACAGTCAGCCGCCGAAACGCCTGCGCGATTTGTATGCGGAGGAAGGCCAGGTCTGGGTAGAGCCCGACGTCGACAACGTTCGTAAACTCGGCGTTCGTCCGATCGTTGCCGACGTCATCGGAGAGACGACGAACGTGCGCCACGACCCCGAGCGGCTCGCGCAAGTCGTCACCAACTTGATCGACGAAGCGATCGCCGACCGCGCGACATTCGTCAAGCGAGCGCCAGCGCCCGCGCGAGACGAGCGGCCGCTGCTTCGATGAGCGCCGGCGCGTCCCGCATCGCTTCGGCGAGCGCGACGGGACGCGCGAGGATCGGGATACAGACAACGCCGCGTCTCGCAAGCGCCTCTTCCGCCGAGGCGTCGACCGAGCCGCCGAACGCGACGACCGGGACGCCGGCGCGCGCCGCATAGCGGGCAACGCCGTCGACGGTCTTCCCGTGGAGCGTCTGAAGATCGATCGCGCCCTCGCCGGTGATGCAAAGCGACGCGCCGGCAAGCGTTGCTGCGAGGCCGCGCAGTTCGGCGACGATCTCGATCCCGGGACGAATCGTTCCGCCGAGCGCCAGAAGCGCGAAGCCCGTTCCGCCGGCAGCGCCGGCGCCCGGTTCCCCACGCAGGTCGCGGCCGAGCGCGCGTGCGAGCGCGTCCGCGGTCTGCGAGAGCGCGGCGTCGAGTTTCGGGACGTCGCCGGGTCCCGCTCCCTTCTGCGGACCGAAAACCGCCGAAGCTCCCTCGGGGCCGCATAACGGGTTGTCGACGTCCGAGGCGATCTTCAGGGTCGTCGATCGTAGTCGCGGATCGAGCTCGCTCAGATCGACCGCGCGAATCCCATGCAACGCATCCGGCGGATCGGTTCGCGCGCCGAGCGCCCGCAATAAACCGATCCCAGCGTCGTTGACGGCGCTCCCTCCGATCCCCACAACGATCTCGCGCGCGCCGGCGTCGAGCGCTGCGCGGATCAGCTCGCCGGTCCCTCGCGAGTCGGCGCGCCACGGATCGCGCTCCGCGTCGGCGAGCAGAACCAAGCCGCTCGCGCCGGCCAGCTCGACGATCGCGCGCTCCCCGTCGAGCGCGAAGCGCGCCTCGATCGGCCGTCCGAGCGGATCGTGCACCGTCGCCGTTCGCGGCTGGGCTCCACCCTCGAGAAAGAGCTCGACGGTCCCGTCGCCGCCGTCGGCGAGGGGAAGCTCTACGATTTCTGCAGCGGAGATGACGCGGCGGATCCCGCGAGCGATCGCGGAGGCCACCTCGTATGCGCCCGCGCTCCCCTTGAACTTGTCCGGCGCGACGACGGTGCGGCGCAGCCGAGGAGGGGCGCTACTTATAGAGGCTGACGTTCAGCAGGTAACGATCGCCCGAGGCGACCGTCCCTTGATCCGTGCGCGAGGTGTATCCACTCGCCGAGGTCACCGCCGAGAAGGGGCCGATCGGGACGTTGGCGACCGCATACGCTCCGTTCGCGCCGCTCGTAGCCGACAGAACTGAATCGATCAGCACGGTCGCGCCGGATAGCGGCTGGCCGGTCGCCCCGTCGTACACCACGCCGTAAATCGTCGCGTAGTTTTGCTGTGGTGGGACCGCGGGCGAATTGCAGCCGGCTAAAACCGGTACGAGGAGCGCGATCAAGAAAGCCCTGCGCCGCTGCATCGCGGCGCCTTTCCGTCAGGCCGGAACGACGCCCTCCTCGGCGTCCTGGCGATCTAGGTTCGCCACCTTTTCGGCCTGCAGCCAGCGGTTCGCGGCTTCGCGCTTGTCGTCGGAGACACGCGCGCGGACCCACTCCACAATCTCCTCATCGGTATTGCGGCTCGAGATTGCCGCGTCGAACGCGTTCGACGTAATCCCCCAACGATCGAAGACGCCGCGGTCCATCGGACACGGATAGATATAATCGTGAATCGTGCCGTCGCGGGCCGCGCGAGCCTTGTCGAACACGCGTGCCAGCCACATGAAGCCGCCTAATGCCTCGCGGCCGCGGCGCGGAAACGTCGTCCCATTCCGAAAATCGGTTGGCATTGACACCCTTTCTTTCGTCCGCCGGGTGCACTCCAAAACGCAGGCTGCCCCCGCTCGGTTGCGGAAGGCGCTAGCGCGATGTCCGCTGCGACCCCGCAAGCCTCACCCGGCCCAACCTCCGTCTCCCACCGGTCGACTGCCGCCCACGGCGGCTACTATCAGGACGCACTCGAAGCGGTCGGGCGCACGCCGCTCGTTCGGCTCAACAAGGTCGTCGGCGATGCGAAGTGCCTCGTCCTCGCCAAGATCGAGTACGTCAACCCGGGCGGGAGCGTCAAGGACCGTCCCGCCGTCGCAATGATCGCGGACGCGGAGCGGCGCGGGATCCTCGGTCCGGGTGCAACGATCATCGAAGCCACGAGCGGGAACACCGGAACCGGACTGGCGATGGCCGCCGCGATCCGCGGGTATCGATGCATCCTCGTCATGCCTGACAAGATGTCAAAGGAAAAGATCGACTTGCTGCGAGCGTACGGCGCCGAGGTCGTCGTGACTCCGACGAACGTTCCGAACGATTCGCCGGAGTCGTATTATTCGGTCGCTGCCAGGCTTGCCGCCGAGATTCCCGGTGCGATCATCCCCGACCAGTGGCACAACCACATGAACCCGGACGCGCATTACTTGTCGACCGGTCCCGAAATCTGGGAGCAAACACAGGGAGCCGTCACCCACTTCGTTTCCGGGATGGGCACCGGCGGGACGATCTCCGGTACCGCGCGCTTTCTCAAAGAGAAGAACGCGAAAATCCACGTTACCGGCGCCGATCCGGAGGGCTCGATCTACTCGGGCGACACGCCAAAGTCGTACAAAGTCGAGGGGATCGGGATGTCCTATCTGCCGCAGACGGTCGACATGCGCGTCATCGACCGGATCATGCGCATCTCGGACAAAGAATCGTTTCTGATGGCGCGCCGCATCGCGCGCGAAGAGGGGCTTCTCGTCGGAGGTTCCTCCGGGACGGCGGTCGCGGCGGCGGTTCGCGTCGCGCAAGAGTTGCCTGCGGAAGCGGTCCTCGTCGTCGTGATGCCCGATTCCGGGCGCGGCTACATGTCGAAGATCTTCAATGACGAGTGGATGATCGCGAACGGGTTTTTGGAGGACTCGAAACAAAAAGCCACCGTCGGCGACGTGCTGCGCAACAAGCAGCCGCTTCCGCCGATGATCGCGATCGGCGAGGACGATGTGGTCAAGCACGCGCTCGACCTCCTGCGCGAGCACGAGATCTCGCAGCTTCCCGTCATGCACGGCGATCAGGTGATCGGAAGCGTCAACGACGTCGCCGTGATGCGTGCCGTTTTCGATCATGCCGATTTGATCCACGAGCCCGTGAAGAACGTCATGGGCAGCCCGTTCCCGATGCTCGATGCCGGCGCCGACGTCGATCAAGCGTACAAACTGCTCACGCTCGCGAACTCCGCGATCGTGGTCACCGAGCGCGGGAAGCCGGTCGGAGTCGTCACCCGTCAAGACGTGATCAGCTTCCTCTCTTCCATCACCGAAGGGTAACCGTGCGCTTCTCCACACGCGCGATCCACGCCGGGCAGGATCCCGATCCTGCGACCGGCGCGACGATCGTTCCGATCTACCAAACCTCGACCTACACGCTCGAAGCGGTCGGCGTCACGAAAGGGTACGACTACAGCCGGACGGTCAACCCGACGCGCGTCGCGCTCGAGCGGCAGCTCGCCGCCCTGGAAGACGCCCGCCATTGCAGTGCGTTCGGCAGTGGAATGGCGGCGACGGCCGCGGTGCTCAACCTTCTGGGCGCGGGGGATCACGTCGTCGTCACCGACGACCTGTACGGCGGTACCTACCGGCTCTTCTCTCGGGTCCTCTCGCGCTACGGGCTCGAGTTTACGTACGTCGATATGTCCGATCTCACCGAGATCCGAGCCGCCGTCCGCCCGAACACGAAGCTGTTCTGGGTCGAGACGCCGACGAATCCGCTTCTCAAGCTGATCGACGTTCGCGCCGTCGCGGAGCTCCGGCGCCCCGGCCAGATCGTGGCCGTCGACAACACCTTCGCGACGCCATACCTGCAGTCACCGCTCGCGCTCGGTGCGGACGTCGTCGTTCACTCGACTACGAAATACATCGGCGGCCACAGCGATGCGATCGGCGGCGCGGCGATGACCAACGACGACGCGATCGCGGAGACGATCAAATTCCACCAAAACGCCGTCGGTGGCGTCCCCGGACCGATGGATGCCTACCTGGTGATGCGCGGGGCCAAGACGCTGGCGCTGCGGATGCGCGAGCACGACCGCAACGCGCAGGCTGTCGCCGAGTTTCTCGCGGCCTCGCCTGACGTCGAACGCGTGAACTATCCCGGACTCGAAACGCACCCGCAGCACGCGCTCGCCAAGCGCCAGATGCGCGGGTTCGGCGGGATGCTCTCGTTCGCGCTCCGCGGCCCCGCGCAGCGCGCGCTCGATTTCGTGAAATGCACCAAGCTCTTCAGCTTGGCCGAGAGCTTGGGCGGCGTCGAATCGCTAATCTCGATCCCGTCCCGCATGACGCACGGCTCGATCCCCAAGGAGGAACGCGAGCGCCGCGGCGTCACGGACGGACTCGTCCGCCTCTCGGTCGGGATCGAAGACGTCGAGGACCTCATCGAAGATCTCGGCCAAGCACTCGAACAAACGCGAGAATTGGCACTGCGCTGATCCGCGGGGTCGGACTCCGCGGCGCGGTCGCGACGAATGCGATCGCGATGATCGGGATCGGGCCGCTGATCACGATTCCCCTCGTCCTCGTCGCATTACATGGGCCGCTCTCGCTGATCGCGTGGGTTCTCGGCGCGTTGGTCGCGGCATGCGACGGCCTCGTATGGGCGGAGTTGGGCGCGGCGCTCCCGCACTCGGGCGGCCTCTACGCATTCTTTCTCCGCCTTTTTCCGCCGAAAACCGGTAGGTTGCTCGCGTTCCTCTTCGTGTGGCAGTTCGTCTTGACCACGCCGTTCCTGCTCGCCAGCGGATACATCGGGTTCTCGCAATACGCCACGTACCTGATTCCACAGTTGCGCGGCAACGATCTCGGCCAGCACGTGCTCGCGGTCGGGATCGGACTCCTCACGATCGCGCTCTTGGCACGCGCGATCACTGGCGTCGCTACGATCGCGATCGTCCTCTTCGGAACGGCAACCCTGACGCTGGCGGTCGTGACGCTCGCGGCTTGGACGCGATTCGATGCGCACCAAGCGTTCGCGCTCGCAAGCGGCGGAGTCGGGCTCGTGCCGTTCGTCGCCGGTCTGGGAAGCGGACTCATCATCACGCTGTACGATTACGGCGGCTACAACACGGTGACGAGCATCGGTGAGGAGGTGATCGAGCCGGGGCGAACGATGCCCCGCTCGATCGTGCTCGCGGTCGCGATCGTCGCGGCGCTCTACCTTGCGCTGCAAACCGGCGTCCTCGGAACGATTCCGTGGCAAGCGCTGGCGGGCGGCGCCGCCGGTCCGCCGGAGAGCGCGAAGTTCGTCGCTTCGACCGTCGTCGAGCGCGCCTGGGGCGTCGGCGCCGCGGGTGCCGTCACGATCTTGATTCTCGCGACGGCGTTCGCGTCGACGTTCGCGCTCCTGCTCTCGGCGTCGCGCGTCCCGTTCGCGGCCGCGCGCGACGGCTTGTTTCTTCCGGCGTTCGCACGTCTGCACGCGCGCGATGCGTATCCGATCGTCTCGCTGATCTCGATCGGAACCCTTGCGCTCGCGGCGTGCTTTCTGCCGCTCGATGAGATCATCGCCGTCGTCGGCGTCGGCGTCGTGGTTATCGGCGGCGTCGGCGCCTTTGCAGCGATTCTTCGGCTGCGCCGCAGCGACGTTCCCATGCCGTACCGGATGCCGCTCTTCCCGCTCCCGCCGCTCGTAGCGCTCGCGGCGTGGGTCTACGTGCTGGCGACTGCCGGAACGCTCGCTGTCGGTTTCACGGTGGTGAGTCTTTGCGCGGGCGCCGCGGTCTACTTCGTTCTAATCAATCGGGTCGGAGCGAGGGGACCAGGGGCGTGACCTTTTCGTCATCCGGCCAGGGGTTGCACGAGGGCGGCGAGCGCAGCGACCGCGATTACGATCAATTGCGCGAGCGTGGCGAAGGCCGTGATTGCCTCGTACGGCATGTTCTCTCTCTAGTTCCGGTCGAGAACCGCTGCGAGCGCCGGCAGCGAGACGTCGTAGCGGTACCCGATCCGCATGTGATCGTCGTCAAACTCCTCGTGCACGACCTCCAGGCCGAGCTCGCGGATCTGCTGCGCCATCACGCGCGCGCCGATGTCGAGTCCGTACTCGTCGCGGCGGCCGCAGTCGATGTACCGCAAGCGCAGCGCGGCCAGCTCTGCCTTCTTCTTCGGAATCTGTTCGGTCGGGTCGAACGCCAGCCAGCGCGCAAAAACCTCGTCGCGGAATGCGCCGGTCTTCAGGTCGATCGGCAGCTCGAAGGCGAACGCCTTCGCGGCCGTCGGCGAGTACGCGGCGGAATAGCCGAGCATCTCCATCGTCGAGACCTCCTCGAACTTCGGCTTCTCCTTCGCCTCGAACGCCTCCACGAACGCCTCGAAGCCGTCATACTTCTCGAGCGTGCGGGCGGCCGCGATGAGCGATTTCACCTGACACATGCGAAAGTACGAGTCGCCGCTGTGCGAGGCGAAGGCGCAGAAATGCCCCGGATAGTTCATCGTGAAGTGGAGCGAGGCGAAGCCGCCCGTCGATTTCCCCAGCACGCCGCGCCCCTCGGCTCGCGCAACGGTGCGGTAATCGCGGTCGATTTGGCCGATGACGTCGCGGACGACGTAGGTCGCGTAATCGCCGTTGTGGATCGAGTTCACGTACTGCGAGCCGCCGAGGCGCGTGTTCCCATCGACGATCACCAGCATCGAAGGCGCCATCTTTTTCTCACCGACGAGCCGATCGATCCGCTGCACGACGTTGGGTTCCCACGGGCGCGCTGCGATCGACGCGGCCAAGTTTCCCGTGTATCCGTGCAAGAGGTACAGGACCGGATACCGCGCAGAGCCGCCAGGATCGTATCCCGGCGGCGTGTACACGCCGAGCAAGCGGCGTGATGGATCGCCGAGCGAATTTCCGGCGAGCGCGGGGCTCTCGATCGGATCGAGCTTGAGCTCCCCTTCGATTCCGAGCAGGGCGCTCAGGGCGGTACGCGTCTTGGCGGTCATTACCGCCCTCTTCGCCCTCGCGCCACTTCTCCTCGCCCCGCGCGCTGCGGACGCCGCCGGCTTTGGTCGCTCGGCCCTCGAAACCACAGACGGATACCCCGTCTTCACCGTGAACGGAAAGCCGTTCTT
>JAFAMS010000239.1 GCA_019233165.1 Vulcanimicrobiota bacterium
GACGGCGGGACGACCTGGGTCGACAACAGAACCGGGCTTCGCCGCTAGTGCCGGAGCTGCGGTTCGTCGAGACGGTGGCACATCGGATCGCGTTCCTCGCCTACGAACCGCGCCGCCCGCGCGGCGTCTCGATCGTCGCGGGACACGGCTACTCGAGCAGCAAACAAAACCTCGATCCGCTCTGCAGTTTTCTCGCGAGTCACGGATTCGCGGTCTATAGTCTCGATTTTCCCGGACACAAGCTCGGGAGCAGCTCGGGGACATTGCGTGGGCTCGACGACCTGCTCGATGCGATGTTCGCAGTGATGGACCACGCGCGCGGGGGACCGCTGTACGCGCTCGGCCACAGCATGGGCGCGATCACGGCACTGCTCGCCGCCTCCGCCGATCCGACGGTGGCGGGCGTCGTTTCAATCGCCACGGGGATCGGCCGGATCGCTGCGCTCGAAGCACTCGCCGCGCGCGGCGCGACCGATCTGCGCTCGACGTACGTCGACGGCGTTACCTTACCGGAGCTTTTCGCCCAGGTCGAACCGCGCTTGATCCCCGCGCTCGGGCACCTCGCCGGGCGCCCCCAACTGTATCTCGCCGCGGACCGCGACTTCATGGTCTCGCGTTCGAGCGTCGAAGCGCTCTTCGAACGCGCTCCCGAACCGAAAACCTTCGAGACGATCTCGAGCGATCACACCAGTGCCGGAGAAAACGCGCGCAGCGCGGTTCTCTCTTGGCTGAACGCATTGCATCCTCGTGCAGTCGCTGCTTCGGTATAGCCGGCATCTCCTTATCCCGGAGGTCGGAGTCGAGGGACAAGCGAGACTCATGCAAGCGCGCGTCCTCGTCGTCGGCGCCGGCGGCCTCGGCTCGCCGGTTCTCGCGTACCTCGCGGCGGCCGGCGTCGGACGTTTGGGGATCGTCGACGACGACGTCGTCGACGTCACGAACTTGCAGCGGCAGATTCTCTACCAAACCGGCGACGTCGGGGAACGAAAGGCCTCGATCGCCGCCGAGCGGCTGCGCTCGCTCAACCCGCAGATCGCGGTCGATCCGATCCCGTTGCGGCTCGACGCATCGAACGCTCGCGAACTGGTGCGGCTCTACGACGTCGTCGTCGACGGAACGGACAGCTTTACCACGCGCTACGCGATCAACGATGCGTGCGTTCTCGAGAAAAAGCCGAACGTTTACGGCTCGATCTTCCGGTTCGACGGTCAGATCTCGGTGTTCGGAGCCGCCGGAAAGCCGTGCTACCGCTGTCTCTATCCGCAGCCGCCTCCGCCGGACGCGGTTCCGAGTTGCGCCGAAGGCGGCGTACTGGGCGTTCTTCCCGGGATCGTCGGGACGTGGCAGGCGAGCGAAGCGCTCAAGCTGATCCTCAAAATCGGGACGCCGCTGATCGGGAGGCTCGCCGTCGTCGACGCGCTCGCCAGCCGCATGCGCGAGTTCCGGATCGAGCGCGATCCCGGGTGCCCGCTCTGCGGCGAGGCGCCGACGATCTCCGACGTCGTGCAGGTCGCAGACGGCGCTCGAACGATTCCGCGCGACGAGCAAGAACTCGCCGTCGACGCGCTCGAGGCGTTCTTCGCGGAGCACCCCCGCGCGCGGATTCTGGACGTGCGCGAGCCGCACGAAGCCGTCTTGGGTTCGCCCGACCGTGCGATCGCGATCCCGGCAAGCGAGCTCGAGAGGCGGATGCACGAGCTCGACACGACGGACGAGCTCATCGTCGCCTGTCGCGTCGGCAGACGTTCGCTGTGGGCGGCGCAGCGACTTCGCGAAGCCGGGTTCGGACGGATCTGGCATTTGGAGGACGGGCTGCTCGACCTCGCCGCCCGCGACGAGCGCTTCGAGTTCTTCTAGCCGAGCAAACGCTCGTAGATCGCCGCCGAGTCACGGTCGAAGCACACGAGGACGATCCGTCGCGGGGCGCGTCCGCCGTCCAGCCAAGAGCGGATCTCATCGAGCGCAACCGACGCCGCGCGGTTTTTCGGGAAACCGTAGACTCCGGTGCTGATCGCCGGAAACGAGATCGACTCGGCTCCCAGCTCGTGCGCCGCCGCAAGCGCGCTGCGATAAGCCGAGGCGAGAAGAGCGTCTTCCCCCGCGGCGCCGCCGCGCCAAACGGGCCCGACGGCGTGAATCACCCAGCGGGCCGGAAGCGCGAACGCCGGCGTGACGCGGACTTCCCCCGTCGGACA
>JAFAMS010000240.1 GCA_019233165.1 Vulcanimicrobiota bacterium
CGCGCATCGTTGGACGCCTCGCTACTCGAAACAACCCGTCATCGAGCTCTGCCCGGAATGTCACGACGAGCTGGCCAGAATCGTCGCGGGCGGCTAACCCCGCTAGCGTATCATCGACGCCGAGATCAGCGCCATGAAGAAGGCGACGATCGCGACGACTACCGACACGATGCGCGCCTCTTTCCACGACTTTTGAAAACCGAAGGCGAACGTCGCGATGCACGCCAGCGCGAAGAGAAAGGTGAAGGCGGTCGCCGCGATGTTGCTCATGGCTTGCACGAGAGTCTACCGCGCCCACCGTCCCCTTGCCAAGCGAAAGGCATGACGGCAGGCGGCGTGGTAGCCGTCGCTCCGCGATGAGTTCGGAACGTTACGCCACCCACGAACCCGGGGTCCTCACCGAGCGCGGCCTGCTCGAGGCCTGCCGCCACGTTTGGCGAGATTCGAATTCTACCGTGATGCTCGGCGGCGACGTGCTCAACTACGAACCGGTCTCGTACGACGACAAGCACGCGCTGGCCGCGTTGAAAGCGCACATCGCGGCCGCCGGACCGCAGGCGTTTCGCGAGGAGATCTTACCGAAGCTCGGCTTCGGCCCGCCCGCGCCGGCCGGTCGCGCGCAGATCACGTGCGCGCAGTGCGGAAACCTCGGCGAGCAACTGCATCTCGGATGCAACTTGTGCGAGGATTGCTGCGACTGCCGGCCCTAGCGCTTCAGCCGAAACGCAAGAGCGAATCGATCTCCGGATAACCGCCCGAGTCGGCGAGGTCGAAATGCATCATCGCGCCGTTCTGCGAAGAACCGTCCGGCGCGAGCGGAAAATCGCAAGCGCCCCAGCGTAAACCCTGCTCGCAGAGAGCGCTCGGGACTTCGCATGGGAGCGAAAGGAACCCGCGCGCCGGATTGCGCGTGCGAGCCGGCGTCGCGCTCGGTTCGTCGAGCGTCATCGGGATCCGCGCGTGCTCGTAGTCGCGCAAGATGCGCAGATAAAGCTCGCGGGGCGATACCGTAAATCGCTCGAGCGCGGGAAGCGCGGCGTCCTCCGGAATCCGTTCGTCCTCTCCGATCGTCGACAGCAGCACGTCGTCGGGGACCTCGTCGGCGTTTTCGAGCGCCGGCCGCAGAATCGCCGGCGGCGCCGGGTCGACGACGAGCCCGAGGTAGGCTACGAGCGCCTCGGAGACCGCCTTGAAGCGCGCCCATACGGCTTCGGTCGTTTCGCCGTCGCGACGCGCGGAGAGATCCGCTGCGCCCCCCGTGAACGCCATCGCGCGGTCGTAGGCGCCGAAGGCGCGCGACCGCATCCCGACGAGCAGCTCGCCGCCGCGCTCGCCGCCGAAGACCCCGCCGGTGCGCGTGACGATGTAGGGATTTGCGGCCGGATTGAGATCGATCGCCGCGCCCGCGGAATGTTGCGCCGCGTGGGCGCGCCAGCAGACGTGCGGTGCGCTCACCCCTCCCCACTGGGAGAACGACGCGTCGGGCAAGCCGGTCAACGCGTCGATTCGCCGCTCCGGGCTGAGGGCGTCGTAGATCGCGCGCAACTTTTCATCGGCGGCTCGGAGACGCTCGTGCATCTCGGGGTTGACGCCATGCGTCCACCCCGAGCCGCATGGTTGGCCCAAAAACGTCGTCGCGAGATGAAACGGAGGCATAAAGTGCGTCGTCGAGAAGGTCGGCGCGTTCGTTAAGGAGCCGTCGATGCAGAACAAGCAGTCGCTCTACGAGCGACTCGGAGGTTCGTACAGGATCGCGGCCATCGTCGACGATTTCATCGATCGCATGTCGGCCGATCCGCGATTGAACGCAAATCCGCGATTGGCCGCGGCAAGCCACCGCGATTCGGCGGCCGGTTTCAAATACCTCGTTACCGAGATGGTGTGCTGGGCGACGGGAGGTCCGCAAGTCTACACCGGGCGCTCGATGGCCGAATCACATCGGCATCTCGGCATCAGCGAAGACGAATGGAATTGGTTCGTCGACGATCTCGCTCGGACGCTCGACAAATTCGAAGTCGGCGAACGCGAACGCAGCGAGCTGTTCGCGTTGCTCGACCGCTCGAAACGAGAAGTCGTCGCGCCGCCGCGATAGCGGCAGGTATTACGCGCTACCGCAGGCCGCGTAGTGCTCGAGCGCGCGGCCGATCAGCGCCCAATCGGTCGAGCTGAGATCGGCAGAGCGTTCGATCGAGATCGGCTTCTCCGACATGAGCGCATCGGCGAACCCCGGCGGTTGGTCTTCGGGCGGGCGCTTCGACTCGTCGGCCTTCGCCGGATCGGTGAGACGAACTTCGATCCGTTTGGCCAGCTCCTCGGCGGCCCGTTGCTCCTGAGCTTGCATAGCTGCATTGTCTCGCAGCCGAGGCCGATATAAACCTGGAGCCGCAGGCGGGGAGGCTTCCCTGGTACAATCAGAAACGCAACCGTTGAGTACGTACGGTGCGGGAGGGGATCTAACGTGAGAAAGATGCCGGTTATCACCCTGATCGGCGCCGCAGTCGGTGCGGCGGTCGGCGCGGCGCTCGGTAATACGTTCGTCGGCCTCATCTACGGGATCATCGTCGGAGCGGTGTACGGCGCGTGGCTGGATCGCCGGATAACGACGCGCGGCTGGCTCGGAAAGTAGCGCACCGGAACTGATTTGGAACCCGGTCGTCCGATGCTTTAGAGATGCAGAGGCCGGCCAGAGGGTGCCGAAGCACACTAGCGAGGGGATAGCATTTGGCGCAAGAGCGAGCTCGCCAACCCGAAATCGTTAAGGTAAAGGGTATGGGGCCGGGGTTCTGGCCCGTTACCTTTTTGATGCTGGCGCTCAGCTTGATTTGCGCCTGGTACTTCCTCTACGGCAACATCGATTGGATTCTGCCGGGGGCCTCGAATCCGCTCACCGACCGGACCAACGACATCGACGCCCTCTTCAAGTTCATGGCGGTCTCCTCGACCGCGATCATGATCTTCGTGGCCGGTTACGTCATCTATTTCGGCGTCGTGTTCCGGGCGCGGCCGGGCGAGTCGCGAGAAGCGGTCGGGGTCCCCGTCCACGACGCCCCCAAACTGGAGTTTTGGTGGACGGTGCTGCCCTCGTTGCTGCTCGTTGTTCTCACCGCGCTGAGCATCGTCACCTGGTACAAAATCTACTTCGGGACCGCCGTTCCGGCGCTCACCGCCGAGGTCATCGGCCATCAGTTCTACTTCGAGTATCGCTATCCGGGGCTCAAGAACTCGGTCTACTCGAAGACCGAAGCGATGCATCTTCCGGTCGGGGTCCCGGTCCGGATCCTGATCACCTCGGCCGACGTGATCCATCAGTTTTGGGTCCCGGAGATCCGTTTGAAAGCGTCCGGCGTGCCGGGATTGGTGCAAAATCTCAACTTCACGCCGGAGCACGCCGGCACGTACAGCATCGCGTGCTCGGAGTTCTGCGGCCCCGACCACAGCCTGATGCAGGGCCAGCTGATCGTCGAGCCGGTCGCGGCGTTCAACGCCTGGCTCGAGAAAGAGAAGACCGCGGCCGCGGCCGGCGGCGGCGCGCTGAACCTCGCCGAAGGGACTGCCGACGCCGGCAAGGCGACGTTCGCGCAAAAATGCTCGGCGTGCCACAACAACCCGCCGACGCCGTTCGATCAGAAGCTCGTCGGGCCGGGGCTGCTGCACATCACCGACGATCCGGCGCATCCCAATCTGGTCAGCGGCAAACCGCCGACGCCCGAAAACATCGCGGACATCCTGCAGAACGGCTTCAACGGTCCGATCGGCCAGATGCCGAACGCGCAAGCCAACGGGCTCTCCTCAAAAGACATCGCGAATTTGGTCGCCTACCTAGTCAGCTTGAAGTAGACTCCCTCACCGAAGAGAGATCGGCACATGCACTCTGATACGGCCCACGAAACCCACGAAGATCACCTCGATCACGGTCACATCCATCCGGCGCCCGAAGGCTTCATCCGAAAGTACGTCTTCTCGCTGGATCACAAGGTGATCGGATTCCAGTACTTCTTCACCGGGATCTTCGTGCTGTTGATCGCGGGATCGTTCGCGGAGCTGGTTCGCTTGCAGCTCACCGATCCGAACGGCGCGATCATGAGCCACACGGCTTACAACGAAATGTTCACCATGCACGGCACGGCGATGGTGTGGATGGTCCTGATCCCGCTCGTCACCGGCGCGATCGGCAACTTCGTGATGCCGCTGCAGATCGGCGCGCGAGACGTCGCGTTCCCGTGGCTGAACATGGCGAGCTTCCGGATCTTCCCGATCGCGGTCGCGACGCTGTTCAGCTCGATGCTCTTCGGCGGGCCCCACGCCGGCTGGACCGAGTATCCGCCGATTTCGCTGGCCGACGGCACCGCCGGCGCCTTGTGGTGCATGGCGATCTTCATCATCGGGATCAGCTCGACGATGACGGGTCTCAACTTCATGGTCACGATCATGAAGATGCGGGCGCCGGGGATGACCTGGACGCGGATGCCGCTCTTCGTTTGGGCGACGTTCGCAACGGCTCTCATGAACATGTTCGCGACGGTCGCGCTCTCGGTCGCGGTCGGGGCGCTCTTCCTCGAGCACGTCTTCAACGTCCCCTGGTACGACCCGGCTCGCGGCGGCAGCCCGGTGCTCTTCCAGCACATGTTCTGGTTCTATTCGCATCCGGCGGTCTACATCTTCATCATCCCGGCGTTCGGGGTCGTCTCCGAAGTGCTCCCGGTCTTCGCGCGCAAGCCGATCTTCGGCTACAAGATGATCGCGTTCTCGTCGATGGCGATCGCGCTGTTGTCGTTCACCGTCTGGATGCACCACATGTTCCCGGCCGGCATTGCGCCTTGGCTGCAGCTGCCGTTCATGATCTTGACGTACGCGATCGGTGTCCCGACCGGGATCAAGATCTTCTCGTGGATGGCGACGCTCTGGGCCGGACGGATCTACTTCACGACGGCGATGCTCTACGCGATGGGCTTCCTGATAACGTTCACGTTCGGCGGCCTCACCGGAATCTTCTTGGCCTCGGTGCCGGTCGATCTCCACGAGCACGGAACGTACTTCGTCGTCGGCCATTTCCACTACGTCGTCGCCGGCGGCGCCGTCATGGGCTTCCTGGCGTCGATCCCGTACTGGTACCCGAAGGCCACGGGCCGGATGCTCGACGAGCGGATGGGCCAGATCGGTTTCTGGCTCTTCTTCCTCGGCCTCAATGGAACGTTCGGTCCGATGCACTGGCTCGGGCTCGAAGGGATGCCGCGGCGCTACGCCTCGTACGCGAACTTCGCGTCGCAATACCCGGATGCGGTCTTCTGGAATCGGTTCGAGACGGCGTGCTCGTTCCTGATGGTCGCGTCGGTCGGTCTTCTCGTCTTCAACATCTTCTGGAGCATGAAGAACGGGAAGGTCGCCGGGATCAACCCGTGGGGCGCGCGGACCCTCGAATGGACGATCAGCTCGCCGCCGCCGTACTACAACTTCAAGAAACTCCCGTACGTCTACGGCCGTCCGTACGACTTCGATCAGCCGATGCCGTATCAAAACACGGACCTCGAGATCGAGGCGTTCCCCGAGTACGGCAAGGTTGTGATGCCGATTCCGACGGCGGGCGCCGCCGCCGGCGCGGGAGCGCACTAAATGGCGGCTGTCGGGACGCAGCACCTGACCGGTCACGACGCGGTGGCCGCGCGGTACCGCAACGTCGATCCGGTCTACTTCGAGACCCGCGACCTCCGGCTGACGGGATTCGTCCTCTTCCTCTTGAGCGATTGCATCCTGTTCTCGTCGTTCATCTTCGCGTACGTCTACCTGCGCAATTCGGCGCCGGCATGGCCGCCGTTCCTCAACGGCACGCAGCTTCCGTGGTTCGACACCAGCTTCGCGGCGGTGAACTCGGTCGTGCTGTTCGGTTCGGGCGTCACGATGCACTTCGCGCTCGAAAACTGGAAGCACTTACACCGGCAGAAGTTCTTCTACTGGCTGATCGCAACGATCGTGCTCGGTTTAGGCTTCTTGGGGGGACAAGCGCACGAGTGGTCGGGCGTGTTCGCAACCGTGCTCACCTGGTCGAACAGCACGATGGGCGCGTCGTTCTTCGTCCTGACGGGACTCCACGGGCTCCACGTTTTCATCGGGACCGTCTTCCTGACGGTCTTAGGAATCCAAGCCAAGAACAACGTCTACACCGGGTCGAAGTACCTCGGGCTCACGGCGGGGACGCTGTACTGGCACTTCGTCGACGTCATCTGGGTCGCGCTGTTCTACTTGTTCTACCTGTTGTGAGGAGCGACGGCGCATGATTTCCGC
>JAFAMS010000193.1 GCA_019233165.1 Vulcanimicrobiota bacterium
GCCTTCGTCGAGCTGTCGTGCTTGAGCTGGACTGGGTGCGTCGGGTTGAGCTCCGGGATGATTCGGACCGCGAGCACCTTGCCCAGCTCGACGCCCCACTGGTCGAACGAATCGATCTTCCAGATCGTCCCTTGCGTGAAGACGCTGTGCTCGTAAAGCGCGACGAGCTTTCCGAGCGCCGCAGGCGTGAGCTTTTGGAGCAGGAGCGTGTTCGTCGGCCGGTTCCCCTCGCAAACGCGGTGCGGGACGAGCCAGTCGGGAGTCCCTTCGGCCTTCACTTGTTCGGCCGTCTTGCCGAACGCGAGCGCCTCACCTTGCGCGAAGACGTTCGCGAGGAGCATGTCGTGCTGCTTCCCGAGCGGGTTGAGCGTTTCGATGAACGCGATGAAGTCGATTGGGATCAGCCGCGTCCCTTGGTGGATCAGTTGGTAGAACGAGTGCTGACCGTTCGTCCCGGGCTCGCCCCAGTAGATCGGACCGGTTTGATACGCAACCGGCGTCCCGTCGAGCGTGACGTGCTTCCCGTTGCTCTCCATCGTGAGCTGCTGCAGATACGCCGGGAAGCGCTTGAGGTATTGCTCGTAGGGGAGCACGGCGACCGTCTGGGCGCCGAAGAAGTCGTTGTACCAGACCGAAAGCAGCCCAAGCAGAACCGGAAGATTCCGTTCGAACGGCGCGGTTCGAAAGTGCTCGTCCATTTCGTGGAACCCGGCGAGCATCTCGCGGAAGTTCTCGGGGCCGATCGCGAGCATCGTCGAGAGCCCGATCGCGGAATCCATCGAGTACCGTCCGCCGACCCAGTCCCAAAATTCGAACATGTTCGCGGTATCGATCCCGAACTTCGCGACCTCTTTCGCGTTCGTCGAGACCGCGACGAAGTGCTTGGCGACCGCCTTTTCGTCGGAGAGCGACTTCAGCGCCCAGGCGCGCGCCGCTGCCGCGTTCGTCATCGTTTCGAGCGTCGTAAAGGTCTTCGATGAGATGATGAAAAGCGTCTCGGCGGGATCGAGGTCGCGGACCGCCTCGGCGAAATCGGTCCCGTCGACGTTCGAGACGAAACGGAACGTCATGTCGCGCCGGCTGTAGTCGCGCAGCGCTTCGTATGCCATCACCGGGCCGAGATCCGAGCCTCCGATCCCGATGTTGACGACGTTTTTGATCCGTTTGCCGGTGTGACCCAGCCACTGACCGTCGCGGACGCGGCTTGCGAACGCGGACATTTTGTCCAAGACCGCGTGCACCGCCGGGACGACGTCCTCGCCGTCGACGAGGATCTTCTCGCCTTTGGGGGCGCGCAGGGCGACGTGCAGGACCGCGCGATTCTCAGAGACGTTGATCTTTTCGCCGCGGAACATCGCATCGATCCGTTCGCGCAGCCCCGCACTCTCGGCGAGACGCAGCAGCAGTCGAAGCGTCTCGTCGGTGATTCGGTTTTTCGAGTAGTCGAGATAAAGGCCGGCAGCTTCCAGCGTCAGGCGCTCGCCGCGCTTGGGATCGTCCGCAAACAGCTCGCGCAGCGTAACGTCCGCTATTTTCTCATGGTGCGTCTCGAGCGCTGACCACGCCGACTCCTTCGACGGCGCTTCGGTTCCAAGCGACATTCCACGTCCCTCCGCGACCGGTCGCTTCGCCTTCGGCAAGGCGGAGCCTGCGGTACGTGCGGCCCTTCCACGAAACGCCGCGATGCGAACGTTCGACGAGCGCGCGCAACGCAATGTAAGCGCCGATCGCGTATCCGAACGGAAAGAGGAACGCGTAGCCGATTGGAACCTGCAGACGACGCGCGGTCGCGAGATGCACGCCGAGCAATGCGAACGTTCCGAGGAGCGCTACCAGTGGCGGACCGCCGCGAGCGGCTGCCCAGACGGCGAGCCCCGGCGCCCCCAGCGCCAGAACGAAGGCGAGCGCTACCGCGCCCAGCGTCTTGTGGGGACCGCCGAGCGTTTCGACGATGTTCTTCCCCAAGCCGTCGCGCAAGCCGGCGAAATCGTCGTAGAGTCGGGTTCGAACGATCGCATGCGCGCTCAAGAGCGCGATCCCATAGCCGCGGCGTTTCATGCGCCGCGCGAGCGCGGTGTCCTCGCAGACCTCGGCTGCAACGGCCGCATGTCCGCCGACGGCATCGTACGCATCGCGTCGGACGAGCAAACACTGGCCGTTCACGGCTGCGTCGTCGGACGCGGCGTCGCCGAAACGGCGCATGTTCTGCGTGAACGCGAGCATCAGAAAACCGGCCGGCATGAACGTCCGTTCCCAGAACGTGCGTAGCTCCTGCAGCGGCGCAAACGAAAGCAGCGCCGCGCTGCGGCCGTGCGCCGATGCGACGATCGTGGCGAGGAATTCCGGCTCGGCGACCGTGTCGGCGTCGACGAAACAGAGCCACTCCGCGCCCGCCGCGGCCTCCGACGACGCGCCGCGAAAGCACGCATGCGGCTTCCCCGCCCATCCGTTGGGGAGCTCCTCAGATTCGATCAAGTGCAGCCGGTCCGACCGCTCGAGCCGCGCGCGGACGAGGTCGGCGGTGGCGTCATCCGAGCAGTCGTCGACGACGGCGATGCGGTAGCGCTCGGCGGGATAACGCTGCCCGAGCAAGCCGTCCAAGCAATCGCCGATCCTGGCTTCTTCATTTCTGGCGGGGACGACGACCGCGACAAACGGCGCGCGGTCCTCGGGCGAGAGGCCGCCGGGCGCCGCTTCCTCGAAGGCTTGCTGCTCGCGCGCCGCGCGGACGATGAGGAACGCGATCAGCGCGCACCACGCGATTGCGACTAAGTAGCTCACGCGCACTATCTACCCAGAGGTGAGAATGCCCGCAACGAAGCTCGATCACGTCAATATCCGAACGGCGCTCGTCGAAGAGACGAAGGATTTTTTCGTCGACCTCGTCGGGTTGCGCGTCGGCGACCGGCCACCGTTCAATTTCGGAGGCTATTGGCTCTACGCAGGAGACCAAGCGGTGATTCATCTCACCGACGCGCGCGACGAAGGCGCGCACGGACTCGCGGCAGGGCGAGCCGGTGCGGCGATCGATCACGTCTCGTTCCGGATGACCGGCTATGAAGCGCTGTGCGAGCTCCTCGAGCGTCGGGCGCTCCCGCACGAAACGCGCGTCGTCCCCCGCAACGGCGATGTCCAAGTCTTCGTCGACGACCCGAACGGGGTGACGGTGGAGCTCACCTTCCTCGGCTCCGAGGTAGCAGCCGACCGCAAAGCCGCCTTGGGTTCGCGGTGAAGGTTTGGCGTTTTCATCCCTGGGAACTCCGTAGCTAGTCTATGCTTTTCATGCCTTTTTGAACGATGTAGCCGGCGTGGAAGAATGGCGAATTAAAGCCGCGGCCTTTCTTCCGCCTGCCGATATCGAATGCCGGGACGGCCAGGTCGCGATCCACGAGTACCCCGCGCGTCCCAGCAGCGCTCCGCGGGCGCGCGCCGTGATGCGTACCTTCTTGGAAGGCTGCGAGGTCGGCGCCGACAAGGTCGCCGAGATTCTCACCGCGGCCGGCGAGGCGGTCGCGAATGCGATCGAGCATGCGT
>JAFAMS010000226.1 GCA_019233165.1 Vulcanimicrobiota bacterium
GGCCGAGGGCGACCGCGAGACAGAGCAGCCCGAGCGCGGCGGCGCGCGGTCCGAAATGCGGGAGCCGCCGCTCGAACCCGAACGAGCGCATCGCGAGCGCCGGCTCGACGCGCGCGGCTTCCAGAGAAGGGACGACGGCAGCGACGATCGAGAGGACGAGCCCGATCGCGAACGCCTTCGCGATGACGATCGGATCCCAGATGACGCGATCGACCCCGGTCCCAATGTAGAGCGTCTGCACGGTGCGCGCGACCGCCGCGACCGAGAACCGCGCGAGCGCCGCGCCGAGCGCCAGTCCGGCGAGCGAACCGGCGATCCCGAACAGCGCGCCTTCCAAAAGGAAGACGGTGAAGATCGCGCCCCGGCTCGCGCCGAGCGCGCGCGCCGTCCCGATCTCGCTGCGACGCTGCACGACGGCGAACGCGACGGTGTTGAAGATCAAGTACATCCCGACGACGAGCGCGATCGCCGAGAGAGCGGCCAGGTTGAGCTGAAAGCTTTGCAGCATTCGCGCGATCTCGCCCGTTCGGACTGCGGGTTCGATCGCTCGCGTTCCCGCCGGCAAAATCCGCTCGATCTGAGCTTTTGTGGCGGCGAGCCGCGCCGGCTCGACGACGCAATCGATCCGATCGAGGCGCCCGACTTTCGCGAAGATGTCTTGCGCCGTCGCGACGTCGAGAAAGACGACGCTCGAATCGATCCCAACGACCGTGGGAGGGATCACGCTTGCGACGGGGAGTGTGACCGCGCGATCCCCGGCGATCGCGCGAAGCGAACCGCCGGCGCGCAAGCCATATCGCCGCGCGACCCGGTCGCTGACGATCGCACCGTGGCGATTTACGAGAAGGTCGAGATCGTGCGTCCCTTCCGCTGCACCCGTCGACGCGTCGCGCGGGAGCGGGCGAAGCACGTCGACGCCGAGCGCGTGCAATACCTCACCGGAGTTCGCGTCGCCCCTCCGAGCACCGACGACGAGGTCGTCTTCGATCGCCGGCGACGCAGAGACGACCCCCGCGACCGTCGCGACACGAAGCAGCGTTCGCTCGTCGAAGCCGCGCCCGACTCCGACGACCTGCAGGTTCACGCGACCGGCGACGACGTTGACGCTTCGGGAAAACGAAGCGACGGCCGTTGCATTCGCGAGATCGATCGCGAGCGAGATCGCGACGCCGAGCGCGACCGCGACGACCGTGACCAGCGAACGAAGCTTCCCCTCGCGCAAACGTCCGATGACGAGCGCGCGGATCAGCAGGCGCAAAGGATCCGCCCGTCTTGCATGCCGATCGTCCGATCGCAGATCGCCGCCGCCTCACGACTGTGCGTCGCCATCACGATCGTTTGCCCCGCGGCGCGAAGCCCGCGCAAGAGCTCGAGGACGTTCGCGCCGGTCTTCGAGTCGAGGTTTCCGGTCGGCTCGTCGGCGAGGACGACGGTCGGTTCGTGAACGATCGCTCGCGCGATCGCCGCGCGCTGCTGCTCGCCGCCGGAGAGCTCGGAGGGGAAGGCTCGCCGTTTGTGCGCGATCCCGACGATTTCGAGGACGCGCTCGACGCGAGGCGCGATTTGGCTGCGTGGAGCTCGACGCAGTTCTAACGGAAGTGCGACGTTCTCCGCCACCGTCAAAGCCGGAAGCAAATTGAAGAACTGAAAGACCGTTCCGACGTGCTCGCGACGGAGCTTCGTAAGCGCGTCGTCATCGAGCGCGTGCGTTACGTTTCCCCCGAGCTCCAACTCACCGGAGGTCGGAAGATCGATGCAGCCGATGAGGTTGAGGAGGGTGCTTTTTCCGCAGCCGCTGGGGCCGACGAGCGCGACCATCTCGCCGCGACCGATCTCGAACGTCACGCGGTCGAGCGCGACGACCGGGTCGCCGCCGGAGCTCGCGTACACTTTGCGTAGCTCCCGGCCGGCGACGGCGATCTCGCTCAAGCCTGAAACGATCGAAAGACGAGCGCCGCGTTCAGCCCGCCGAAGCCGGTCGTTACCGAGAGCACCGTCGATAGGGCCCGCGCGAGATTCTCACGGACGAATTGCAGCGCGCACTCGGGATCCTCGCGGATCAGTCCGACGACGCGCGGCAAGACGGCGTGCTCGAGCGAGAGCAGCGAAAGCGCCGCTTCCCATGCGCCGCTCGCCCCGAAGGCGTGACCGTGCTGACCCTTCGTCGCCGTGACCGGGATGCGATCGAGCGCGGAGCCCAACGCTTTGCGCAAAGCGATCGCCTCGACGCGATCGCCGAGCGGCGTTCCGGAGCCGTGCGCGTTGATCGCGCCGATCTCGTCCGGTGCGATTCCGGCTTCCTCGAGCGCGGCGGAGATCGCACGCGCCGCCTCACCGCCGTCGGGACGAGGCGCCGACATATGGTGCGCGTCGTTCGTCGCGCCGTAACCCACGATCTCGCCGTAGACTTGCGCGTTCCGCGCCAGCGCGTCCTCGAGCCGCTCGAGGATCAAGATCCCCGCGCCTTCGGCCATCACGAAGCCGTCGCGCTC
>JAFAMS010000277.1 GCA_019233165.1 Vulcanimicrobiota bacterium
GTCGAGACGCCGAGCGCGCCGGAGATATACGCCGCGTATCCGTCGCCGGTCTGCATCTGGTGGTGATCGAAGCGCGCGGGGAAGAAGAGCACGTCCTTGCCGTGCGCGGCGTCCACGATCTCCCGCGCGTTCGTTGCAATGCGCGTGCGGCGCGCCAAGACGCCGAGATACAGCGTCTCGATGTGCGCGAAGAGCGAGTAGTCGCCTTCGATCGTCATGACCGTTTCGAACGGCTCGATCGCGTCGCCGTCGTAGAGCGCTCGAACCGTCAGCTGCTCCCAGCCCTCGACCCACTCTCCGAGGTCGTACCGGCCGCTGCACAGCCGCACGATCGCAAGCGCCTCGTCGATCCCGCAAAGGACCGACGTGTTGCGCTGGAAGACTTGCATGCGGACGCGGGGACAGTAGTTGTCCGCGACGAGAATCTCGCGAGCCCGATTGAAGTACACGTCGGAGTAATATCCATCGCGCATCTTCTCGACGGGGAGCTGAAAGGTCGCCGGCGATAAACGGCGTCTGGGGGGCATGGGACGGCTCTACGCTCGCGGCGAAACCTGTCCTGTATGCCGGTAGGGCGGTCGAACTCCGAGGTCGCGCGCATTCTGCGCGAGATCCGCACGCTGATGGAGTTTGCGGGCGAAGAGTACTTCCGCTTCATGGCGTACGAACGCGCCGCCGACGCGGTGCATAACGCGGCGCCGCTCGCGGATCTGATCGCCGCCGGCGAGCTGACGTCGCTCCCCGGCGTCGGCAAGACGATCGGCGGCCGGATCGAGGAGATCGTTGCGTCGGGGACGTGCGGGTATCTCGAGGAGCTGCGCGGCCGTTATCCGCCTCGTTTGATCGACGTGCTCACGGTTCCGGGCGTGGGGATCAAGACGGCGCGCATGTTGTACGAGCAGTATGGGATCGGCTCGCTGGAAGAGCTCGAAAAGGCGCTTGACGACGGACGGCTCGCGAGCGCGCCGCGGTTCGGAAAGAAGTCGCTCGAGAATCTGCGCCGCGGTCTTCTGGCGTCGAAAGGACGACAGCGGCGTTGGCCGCTGGGCTTCGCGCGCCCGCTCGCCGACGAGCTGATCGCGTACCTGCGCGAGACGACGGACGCTCGCGATCTGCTGGCTGCGGGGAGCGTCAGGCGCGCCGAGCCGACGGTCGGAGACGTCGACATCGTCTGCACTTCGACCGAAGCTGAAGCCGTGATCCGCTCGTTCGTCGCATTCCCGCGCGCGCAAGCCGTCCTCGCGGAAGGCTCGACGAAGGGAAGCATTTGGCTCGAAGGCGGCTTGCAAATCGATCTGCGCGTCCTGCCCGCGCATCTGTATGGAAACTTGCTCCAGCATTTTACCGGAAGCCGCGAGCACAACATTCAGCTGCGGGAGTTCGCCGTGCGCAAGAACGTGCGCGTGAGCGAGAACGGCATCTTCAACCTCGAGAACGGCGAAAACCTGACTTGCGCGACCGAGGACCAAGTCTACGCGGCGCTTGGGATGGCGTATATCCCTCCCGAGCTGCGGCTCGGTCTGGGCGAGATCGAGGCGGCGCGCGAAGGAACGCTTCCCCGTGCGCTCGAGCTCGCGGACCTGCGCGGCGATTTTCACATGCACTCGACCGACAGCGACGGGGCGGACTCGCTCGAAGCGATGATCGCCGCTTGCGCGCAGCGAGGATATGCGTACCACGCGATCTCCGATCACTCGCGCGTGCGCGGCGAGTTCGGGATGGACGCCGCGGCCCTGAGGCTGCAACGCGAACGCGCGCGCGCTCTCGGCGAACGACACGGGATCCGGACGCTCTGCGCCAGCGAGGTCGACATCCGAGCGGACGGCAGTTTGGTCTTCGACGACGACGTCCTCGCCGAGCTCGACGTGGTCATCGCGAGCGTCCATACGGCGACGAACCTCTCGCGCGACGCGATGACCGCCCGGCTGGTCCGGGCTTGCGAGAACCCGTTCGTCACGATCATCGGACACCCGACGGGCCGCTACGTCGATCTCTTCTCGGATTTCGGCGGATACGAGTTCGATTACGACGCCGTCTTCGCCGCCGCAGTTCGGACTGGGACCGCACTCGAGATCGACGGGCACCCCAACCGGCTCGACCTTCCCAGCTCCCTGGCCCGCAGGGCCAAGGGATTCGGGGTCACGTTCAGCTGCGATTCCGACGCGCATCAAAGCGGGGCGCTTGCGAACGTCGGCTACGCCGTGGGACAGGCCCGGCGGGCCGGTCTCGAAGCGGCAGACGTTCTCAACGCCCGCCCGCTCGAGGGCGTCCTGGCGTTCGTGGCCGCCAAACGGGCCCGAGCGGGCGCTCCTGCGAAGTACTGAAGCCAAAGGATGATCTCCGAGTCACCCAGCTCCGAGGCCGTACGACTCGAAGCGCTTTACGACTTCCAAATACTCGACACGCCGGCCGAAGAGGTTTTCGACGCCTTCACGCGGCTTGCGGCGTCGCTTTGCGCCGTCCCGATCGCGATGATGAGCATGATCGACGAAGACCGGCTGTGGCTCAAATCGACCGTCGGTCTCGAGGGCGTCCGCGAGCTTCCCCGGGAGGGATCGTTCTGCGACGCTACGCTGCGCGAAAACGATCTCTTCGAAGTCCGCGATGCGAAGACCGAGCAGGCGTTCAAATCGTATCCGCTCGTCCGCCGCGATTGGGGGATTCGCTTCTACGCCGCGGTCCCGCTCAAGACGCGAACCGGCTACGTCATCGGGACGCTCGCGGTGATGGACGTGAGGCCCCGCTCGCTCACCGAAGAGCAGTGCGGGACGCTCCGGACGCTCGCGGCCGCCGTCATGGATCAGCTCGACGCGCGGCGAACGCTGATGCGGCTCGTCGACGCATCGCGCAGCGAGCTCTACCACTTCGATATCGCAACGCAGCGGATCGTCTTCGCGAGCGAAGGCGCGCTGCGCAATCTCGGCTATAGCGCCAAGGAGATCCGCTCCCTTTCAGTCGAGGCGCTCCTCCCCGACCTGCGCGAGCCGTTTTCGACGGAGCGCCTCATGCAGGGGATCGCGTCGCGCGACGGCGAGCCGATGATCGTCTACACGACGGCGCGCCGAAAGGACGGCTCGACGTATCCCATCGAGCTTCGGATCGAGCTCGTTCGCTCGTACTCGCGCCCGCTGCTCTACGCGTTCGGTCTCGATATCACGGAGCGGCGCGCGAGCGAAGACCGGATTCGCCTGCTCTCGACCGCGGTCGAGCACGCGGGCGATGCGATCGCAATCTATCGACCGGCGGAGCCGGTGGATGCGAAGACGCCGTCGACGATCGTCTACGCCAACGATGCCTTCCTGCACAGCGTCGGCTACACGCGGGACGAGGTGATCGGGAAGACGACCGCGCTCTTCGTCGGCAAAGGCGACGACCGCCCGATGATCGAGGACGCGCGGGCGCGCGTGCTGCAAGGCGAGACCGTACGGATTCGCTCTCGCACGTATCGGAAAGACGGAACGACGTTTTGGACCGAGCAATCGCTGCGCCCGCTGATCGATCCCGCCGGTCGCGTCACGCACATCCTCGCGGTTCGGCGGGACGTGACCTCCGAAGTGATGCACGAAGCGGCGCTGGCGACGCAAAACGACATCCTGACCGATCTCACCAGCGTCGCGCGCGAGCTCTTCGCCGCGCTCGACCCACACGTGCTCGTCGATCGC
>JAFAMS010000022.1 GCA_019233165.1 Vulcanimicrobiota bacterium
AGAACAAGAGAAGCGCGCTCTCGGGGATGGCGATGACCGAGCGCCAAGGCGGCTCCGACGTCCGTACGAACACGACACGCGCCGACCCGCAGGGTGACGGCGTCTACGCGCTTACCGGCAGCAAGTGGTTTTGCTCCGCGCCGATGAGCGACGCGTTTTTGGTGCTGGCGCAGGCGCCGGCCGGCCTGTCGTGTTTTTTCATGCCCCGGATCCTCGCGGGCGGCGCGAAAAATGCGATCGCCCTCGAGCGGCTCAAGGACAAGCTCGGAAATCGCAGCAACGCATCGAGCGAGGTGCGCTTCGACGGTGCGCTCGCATACCTCGTCGGCGAGGAGGGACGCGGCGTCTCGACGATCATCGAGATGGTCAACCACACCCGACTTGATTGCGCGATTGGGAGCGCCGCGCTGATGCGGGGGGCGCTCGCGCAGGCGATCCATCACGCGCGCCACCGCCACGCGTTCGGCGCAGCGCTCCTCGACCAGCCGCTAATGCAGAACGTTCTCGCCGACCTCGCGCTCGAGAGCGAGGCGGCGACCGCGTTCATCCTCCGGATCGCGCGCGCCTGCGACCGCGCCGAGCGCGACCCGCACGAAGCCGGAATCAAACGGTTGGGGACTGCGCTCGGAAAATATTGGATCTGCAAACGCACGCCGGCGGTCGTCGCCGAAGCGCTCGAAGTTTTGGGCGGGAACGGTTACGTCGAGGAATCGGTGATGCCGCGCCTCTTTCGCGAATCGCCGTTGAACTCGATCTGGGAGGGTGCCGGAAACGTGAACGCGCTCGACGTCTTGCGCGCGCTCGAGCGGCAGCCGCAAACGGTCGAGGCGTATCGCACCGAACTCGAGCGTGCGACCTCCGACGGGCGGATCGCGACCGCCGCGAAACAAATCGCCGGCGCCCTGCGCGGAGCGCCGCGCGAAGAGGAGGCGCGGATTCTCGTCGAGCTGATGGTGTTAGTGTGGCAGGCGGCGCTCCTGGTCGCGAACGCGCCGCCCGAAGTTGCCGACGCCTTTACGGGCTCACGTCTGGGCGGCGAATGGGGGCGCTCGTTCGGGACGCTTTCGAAGAAGTCCGCATTCAAACCGATCCTGGAGCGCGCGTTTCAGGCCAGCTGACGGCGATACAGAACCGAGCTGACCGTCGTCGCGAGAAGGGCGAATGCGAGCAGCGCGAGCGCGTGCGGCCAGTAGATGTCGATCCCGTCGCCTTTGAGCCAGATCTCCCGCATGCTCAGCGCGTAGTGGTAGAGCGGGTTGAACAACGCCAGTTTCTGGAAGAACGCCGGCATGCTTTCGAGCGGTGAGAGCGCGCCGGAGAGCAGCATGAGCGGAAGCACGAGGAAGAGAGCCGAGAGGATGACCTGGCGGCGCGTCGCCGAGAACGTCGACAGCATCATACCCAGGCTCACGCCGACGAAGATCGTCATCGCCGAAAGGACGGTCGCCCCGATCGGATCGCCGCGAAACGGAAGGCGGAAACCCGCGAGTGCGATCGTCATTGCAAGCGCGTAGGTGATCAAGAGCGAGACGAACGGAGGCAGCATCTTCGCGACGACGATCTCGGTCGCCGAAACGGGGGTCATCAAGAGCTGTTCGAGCGTCCCGGTCTCTTTTTCGCGAATCCCTTCGACCGCGGCGACGAGGATGCTGACCATCAAGAGCAGCGCCGCCAAGATGTTGGGGATGAAAAACCAGCTGCTCACCTGCCCCGGGTTGTAGAAAAAGACCGGCTCGACGCGTATCGGCGCGGGAAGGCCACCGTATGCGGCGACGATCTGCGACGCATACGATGACGCAAGTCCGGCAACGTAGCTGTTGACGCCGTCGGCGACAACCTGCACGCTCGCGGTCCGGCCTTCGTCGATCGTGCGCGCGAAATCCGGCGGAATGACGACGCCGAGCGCGAGCTCCCCGCTGCGGACTTGCTGCGCGAGCTCCGACGACGAAGCGGGAGCTGGCGACAACGTAAAGGCGTCGGCCGCCGAGGTGAACGCCGCGACGAGGTCCCGGCTCGCGACGGTGCGGCTCTCGTCAACGACCCCGAGCCGCAGATATTTGACCTGAGGGTCGAGCGCGAGCCCGAAGACGACGAGCTGCACGATCGGCGGAACGATCAACAGTGCGATGATTTGCCTGTTGCGAAAAAGCTGGGTGAACTCTTTGCGCAGGAGCGTCCCGAGCACGCCGAAACCGCTCATGCGCGTAACTGCATCTTTCGCGACGTCAGCCAGGCGACGCCGAAGAACAAGAGCGCGAGCCCCGCGAGCGCCGGAACCGCCGGCCACACCCCGAGCCATCCGCTCCCGCGCACGAACACGTCGCGGGTGACGCCGATGAAATACCGCGCCGGGACGAGATTCGAGATCAGCGAGAGCGGCCACGGGATATTTTCGAGCGGGTAGAGGAATCCGGTGAACAGCACCGCCGGCAGATTCGAGACCGTCGCGACGGCCTGTACGGCGGCG
The DNA here is from genome assembly GCA_019233165.1 of Vulcanimicrobiota bacterium. Lineage (GTDB taxonomy): Bacteria > Vulcanimicrobiota > Vulcanimicrobiia > Vulcanimicrobiales > Vulcanimicrobiaceae > JAFAMS01. The sequence continues at coordinate 2,468 of JAFAMS010000022.1, forward strand.
CTTTGCGTCGTCGTCCGCGCGCCGACCATCAAGCCGAGGCTGACGATCGCGGTGAGAAAGAGCGGCGTGCACACCAGGAGCGGCGTCGGGTCGCCGCGCGGTACCAGGCCCCACAAAAGCGCGCCGGCCGTGAACAACAGAATCGCTTGCACCAGCCCGACGGCGACGTACGCGGCGACCTTCCCTGAAAGATACTCGAACGCGCTCATCGCCGAGACGTACACCTGGAGCAGCGTCCCCTCTTCGCGGTCGCGCGCGACGCCGATCGCGACGAGCATCGCCGGGAAAAGGCCGAGGACGATCGCGTACACGCCCGGTACGATGTAGAGCGCTTCGCGCCGTCCCGGGTTGAACCACAACCGCACCTCCGGTCGCACTTTGGGACGGCCGGCGGCTGCGATCGATGCAGCGGTGGCCTGCGCGTAGTTCTTGATGATCTGGGCGTTGACGACGTCGGCACCGTCGATCACTGCCTGGATCGTCGCAGAGCGGTTCGACTGAAAGCTTTGTTGCGTTTGGGGTGCGATGAGGATCGCCCCGCGCGCGGACCCGTCGTCGAGGACGCGTTCCAGCCGCGCCGGATCGACGGCAACCAGGTGAAAGACGTTCGTCGCAACGAGCCGCTCGACGATCGTGCGGCTGAGATCGGTGCGATCCTGATCGACGACCGCAAGCGGAAGGTCGTGCGCTTCCAGGCGGATCGCGAAGCCGAAGATGAGCATCATGATGAACGGCAAGAGGAACGACAATCCGACGCTGAGCGGGTCGCGAAGAAATTGCTCGAGCTCCTTCACGCATTGAGCCGCGGCGCGGCGAAGCGTGGCGCTCACGTCCGCGATCCGTGGACGAGCCCGATGAAGACGTCCTCGAGCGAGGGCTGGATCGGCTCGGCGCTTTTCAGCGAGATGCCTTCGCTCTCGAGCGGGGTTCGCACGGCGGGCAGCTCGCGCTCGGGCTGCTCCAAAACGGCGTGAACGCGCGTGCCGAACAGCGAGACGCGCCAGGCAGGGATGACGCGCTCGATCGCGTCGAGGCCGCGTTCGGGTTGCGCCAAGTCCAGCTCGTAAACCGTACCCGGCTCGCGCGCTTTGAGCTGCGAAGGCGAACCTTCGGCGACGATTTTCCCCGCGGAGAGCATGCAGATGCGCTCGCAATGCTCGGCTTCTTCGAGATGGTGCGTCGTGACGACGATCGCCGTCCCCATTGC
>JAFAMS010000114.1 GCA_019233165.1 Vulcanimicrobiota bacterium
GGTATTCGGCCAAGCGGCCGACGAAGGTCACGTTCGCTTCGCGCTCGGCGAGCTTCTTGTAGCGGTCGTACAGCGTGCGGTTCTCGGGACGCGGGATCGGGTAATACGGGTCGCCGGTAGACTGCGGAAACTCCCTGCACAATACGGTGGTCGCGCTCGCGTTGCCGCAGAGGTGTCCGAAATCGGTGGTTCGAGTGTAGGGAACTTCCTCGGAAGGTTCGTTCACGCAGCCGACCGGTAAACCGTCCTCGCGAGAAACCGTCGTAAACTCGAAGCGAAGCGAGCGATAGGGCAGCGGTCCGAAGCGACGGTCGTAGTACTGATCGATCGGCCCCGTATAAATGAGGTGGTTGAAGCGGAATGCGTCGGCTGCCGCCTCGAATCGCGTCCCGGTCGCGACGTCGATCGCGGGATGATCGAGCATGCGCGCGCACATCGTCGCAAAACCGTCGGCCGGCATCGCCTGGAAGGCGTCGGTGAAGTACCGGTCGTCGTCGTTCGTCCGCGTCGGTATCCGACCGCAGACCGTGGCATCGAGTTCTGTCGGATCGAGGGCCCACTGCTTGCGCGTATAGCCGCGGAAGAAGAGCTCGTAGAGCTCGCGCCCGACCTTCGAGACGATCGCGTCCTCGGAGTTGAGGATCCGCTCGCGCCGCTCGGCTCGCTCGGCTAAGAAGCGGGCGGCCCCCGGCTCGTCTAGCGCTAGGCCGTAAAGCGAGTTAAGCGTCGTCCGGTTGATCGGGATCGGGACCAGCCGGCCGCGCACCCGTGCCAGAACCCGGTGCTCGTACGAACGCCAAGCGGTGAAGGCGCTGAGATACGTGACGACGTGGCTGGAATTCGTGTGAAAAATGTGCGGACCGTACTTGTGAATGCGGTTTCCGCTTTCTGCAATGGGATCGTATGTGTTGCCCGCAATGTGATCGCGCTCGTCGACGACGAGAACGTGCGCTCCCGATTGCGACGCGAGGCGTTCTGCGATCGTGCAGCCTGCCAGTCCCGCGCCTACGATCAGAAAGTCATACATCAATTCCGCCTTCGTACCAATAACGAGGTGTTAAGCGGGAATTACCCGCCGCTAAGTATGGCCAAACAAGCCCGTTTGGTCGGCCCTCTTGCGGGATACGACTCCCACATGCTGGCGAAATCGCCCCTTGACGGTCGCCGACGCAGTCTTTCGCCCGACGTGGCAATCGTCTGCTTTTCACACCTGCGCTGGAATTTCGTCTATCAGCGCCCGCAACACCTGATGTCGCGCTTCGCCCGCGAACGCGCCGTATATTTCATCGAGGAGCCCGATGAATGCAACGACGGCCTTCCGTTCCGGGCGTACACCTCCGACGAGGGCGTCGTCGTCGTAACGCCGTCAGTCGCGGCAGGACGCGCCGTCGATGACGTCTTCAAACGATTTGGCATCTGCGAATTCGTCGCGTGGTACTACACGCCGGCGGCACTCGAATTCAGCACACACCTGCGCCCTCGTGCGACCGTTTACGACTGCATGGATCAACTCAGCGCGTTCAAGAACGCCGATCCGCGGCTCCCCGAGTTGGAAACGCTGCTCTTACGCCGCGCGGACGTTGTATTTTGCGGCGGACGCAGCCTCTACGAGCAGAAGCGTCGCTTTCACGGCAACGTCCACGCCTTGCCGAGCAGCGTCGATCGCGTGCATTTTAAAGCTGCGCGCTCGATCCTCGACGAGCGGGAAGAGCAACGCGATCTTGCGCGGCCGCGGGCCGGATACTACGGCGTCATCGACGAGCGGCTCGACATCGAGTTGCTCGGCCGGCTCGCTTCGCTTCTACCGGATTGGAATTTCGTCATCGTCGGCCCGGTCGTGAAGATCGATCCCGGCTCGCTTCCGGTGCGCTCGAATATTCGGTACGTCGGGCATCGCCCGTACGAGTCGCTCCCGGGCTTCTTGGCAGGCTGGGACGTTGCGATCCAGCCGTTTGCGCGTAACGCTGCGACGGAGTTCATAAGCCCAACGAAGACGCTGGAATATCTCGCCGCCGGAAAACGCGTCGTATCGACGTCGATTCGGGACGTCGTCGAGCCATACGGCCGCACGGGGCTCGTGGAAATCGCCGATGACCCGCCGGCGTTTGCGGCGGCGCTCGACCGCCTGCGCGGCTCCGAACGCGACGTCGCTTGGCTTGCCGCCGTCGACCGGATGCTCCAGGGAACGTCGTGGGAGCGCACGTGGGAGACGATGGACGAGGCGATCGCGGAGGTTGCGGTCGCATGAGCCTCGAGCTGTGGGGCGGCGTCGAGCCGACGGTCAATCGCGTCGGCGATACGTTTTTTGATCAAGGCGAACGAACCGGCTATTGCGGGCGAATCGACGATATCGCCCGGTTCGCGAGCCTCGGCATCAAGGCGTTGCGTTTTCCGATCTTGTGGGAGCGGGTCGAACGCTCGCCGGGAGAATTTACGTGGCGCGACATCCCGGCGCGCCTCGAGGCGCTGCGCGGCTTCGGGATCAGGCCGATCGCCACGCTGCTGCATCACGGCAGCGGCCCACGCTGGACGAACCTCTTGGACCCGGAGTTCCCCCGGCTCTTCGAGCGCTTTGCCCACGCCGTGGCGTCCCGGTTTCCGGAGCTCGATGCGTACACGCCGGTCAACGAGCCGTTGACGACGGCGCGATTCAGCGCGCTGTACGGCCATTGGTATCCGCACGCTCGCGACGATCGCAGCTTTATGCTGGCGCTGCTCAACCAGCTGCGCGCGAGCGTTCGCGCGATGCTCGCGATCCGGACGACGAATCCCGCGGCGATCTACGTTCAAACGGAAGATATCGGGACGACCCATGCCCGTCCGCGATTGGCGTATCAGGCCGACTTCGAGAACGATCGTCGTTGGCTCTCGCTGGATCTGCTGCATGGCAAGCTTCCCGTATCGGATCGAACGCGACGGTGGTTGACGGAATGCGGGCTCGATGACGCCGATCTCGCGTGGTTCGCCGCTCGCGGGACGCCGCCCGATCTGATAGGAGTCAATTACTACGTCACCAGCGAGCGCTGGCTCGACGAACGCCTCGAACGTTACCCTGCGGGCGTACGCGGCGGAAACGGGCGCGATGCGTACGCGGACGTCGAAGCCGTGCGCGCCCGCACGGAAGGGATCGCCGGCTGGACCGGCGTCCTCCACGCGACGTGGGAGCGCTATCGTCGCCCGCTCGCGATCACCGAAGTGCATCTCGGAAGCACGCGCGAGGAGCAGATGCGTTGGCTCTGGGAAGCGTGGCGCGCGGCGAACGAGGCGCGGCGGCGCGATATCGACGTCCGCGCGGTAACCGTGTGGTCGCTCCTCGGCGCCTTCGATTGGTGCTCGCTCGTCACGCGCTTCGAGAACCGCTACGAGCCCGGCGCCTACGACGTCCGTTCCAGCCCGCCGCGGCCGACGGCGCTCGCGGCGATGATGCGCTCGCTCGCAGGCGCCGGCGCATGCGAGCACCCCGTGCTCGAAGGACCCGGCTGGTGGCGAAGACCGGATCGCGTTCCGGGGATTGCGGCGTCGCAGCCCACGCGGACGGTGCGGCCGTTGCTCCTCGCTGGCGCCGGAGGCCGCCTGGGACGAGCGTTCGTGCGCGCGCTCGTTCGGCGCGGCATCTCTACGGAAGCGTTGGACCGCAGAGCGCTCGACATCTGCGATGAAGAGGCAGTCGCTGCAGCGGTCGCCTTGCATCGTCCGTGGGCGATCGTAAACGTCGCGGGCATCGCCACGCGCGCCGTCGCAGAGCGTTTCCCCGATCGTGCTCGTCGCGTGCACGTCGACGGTACTGCGAACCTCGCCCAAGCCGCCGCGCGCTGCGGCGCCGCGTTGCTCACGTTTTCTCCCGAAGACGTTTTCGACGGTGGGCGGCGGCGGCCGTACGTTGAGGGCGATCTCAGAGCGCCCATCGGCGTCCGTGGAAGGACGAAGGCCGAAGCGGAGGAGCGCGCGTTGGAGGCAGCGCAGACGAGCCTCATCGTTCGAACCGGCGAACTCTTCGGAACCGGTGACGATTGCGTCGCGCGGCGCGCGCTTCGTGCCGGCGACTCGCACCGCGTTCCGAACGGATACGTCAGCTCCCCGACGTTCGTCGACGACGTCGTCGATGCTGCGCTCGACTTGCTGCTCGACGGCGAGACGGGGATCTGGCATCTCGCAAACGCCGGGGCACTCGACGACGTCGCGTTCGCGCGCCGCGTGCTCGACGCGGCGAAGCGCTCGTCCGTCGACATCGTCGCGACCGGTGCCGAAGTGGTCCCCCGGCCACTCTATGCGGCGCTGGCATCGGAGCGCGCGTCGCTCCTCTCGCCGGTCGAAGACGCGATCGAGCGCTGGTTGGCGAGGAACCCCGCAGCGTAACCTTCGAGGACTGTTTCCCCGAGCGCCGTACGAAGGGCGAGATGCCCCGCAGCGTCCTCGTCATCGGATCCGGGCCGATCATCATCGGTCAGGCCGCGGAATTCGATTACGCAGGCGTGCAGGCGTGCCGCGCGCTGCGGGAAGTCGGCCACCGCGTCATCCTCGTCAACTCGAATCCCGCGACGATCATGACGGATCCCGAGATCGCCGACGCCGTCTATCTCGAGCCGCTGACGGTGCGCTCCGTCGAAGCGATTATCGAGCGGGAACGCCCGGAAGCGCTCCTTCCGACCCTCGGAGGCCAAACGGGGTTGAACCTCGCGGTCGAGCTCAGCGAGGCCGGCGTCTTGGAGCGGTTCGGCGTGCGAGTTTTGGGGACGCCGATCGAAACGATTCGGCTGGCGGAAGATCGCGAGCGCTTCAAGAGCACGATGCTCGCGATCGGCGAACCGGTTCCGCAGAGCGTCGTCGTTACCGATGTCGCGGCCGGCGTTGCGTTCGCCGCCGAATACGGCTATCCGCTCGTCGTCCGTCCGGCATACACGCTCGGCGGGACCGGCGGTGGGCTCGTCCGGGATGAGGCCGAGCTGCGGGCGACGCTCGAGACGGGGCTTGCCGCGAGTCTGATCCATCAAGCGCTCGTCGAGACCTCGCTGCTCGGATGGAAAGAGATCGAGTACGAAGTCCTGCGCGACCACGCCGACAACTGCATCATCGTCTGCAACATGGAAAACATCGATCCGGTCGGCGTCCACACCGGCGACTCGATCGTCGTCGCACCGTCGCAGACCCTCTCGGACCGCGAGTACCAAATGCTGCGCAGTGCCAGCATCAACGTGATTCGCGCGTTGAAAGTCGAAGGCGGCTGCAACATTCAGTTCGCGCTTCATCCCGAGCGTTCCGAGTACCAGATCATCGAGGTCAATCCGCGCGTCTCACGCTCGTCGGCGCTCGCGTCGAAAGCGACCGGCTATCCGATCGCAAAGATCGCGACGCGTATCGCGCTCGGCCAAACCCTCGACGAGATCCCCAATCCCGTCACTGGGATCACCAAAGCAGCGTACGAGCCGACGCTCGACTATTGCGTCGTGAAGATCCCGCGCTGGCCGTTCGACAAATTCCCGCTCGCCGACACGCGGCTCGGCACGCAAATGAAATCCACCGGCGAGGCGATGGGGATCGGGCGGACGTTCCAAGCGGCGCTCCTCAAGGCGCTGCGCGGGCTCGATCTCAAGCTCGAGACGCTGACGGGACAGGCGCTCGCCGAGTGGTCGAACGACGAGCTCGAGGCGATTCTCGAACGTCCGACGCACGAACGGCTCGCCGCGGTCGCGGAGCTGCTCCGGCGCGGCGTCGAAGCCGACCGAATCGCCGAGCTCTCGACGATCGACCGTTTCTGGCTGTGGGAGATCGCGGAGCTCGTCGAGTTGGAAGAAGAGCTGCGCCGCGCGCCCTCTGAGGCTGCGATCGCGCGCGCGCGAAACGCCGGCTACTCGACCCGAGGAATCGCGACGCTCGCCGGCCACACGATCGCCGGCACGAACGGGCGCGCGTTTCGCATGGTCGACACCGCCGCAGCCGAATTTCCGGCGCGGTCGCCGTACTACTATCTCTCACTCGGCGAGCACGACGAGATGCGCGCGCCGGCAAAAGAAGCGGTCGTCGTCGTCGGCAGCGGGCCGATCCGAATCGGGCAGGGGATCGAGTTCGACTACTCCTCGGTCCACGCCGCCTGGGCGCTGCGTGCGGCGGGCCGCGCCGCCGTCGTCGTGAACAACAATCCCGAAACGGTCTCGACCGATTTCGACATCTCCGACGTCCTGATCTTCGAGCCGCCCGGTGCGGATGAAGTTGAAGCCGCCTGTCGCGCAAGCAAAGCTCGCGGCGTGATGCTCGCATTCGGCGGACAAACCGCGATCAACCTCGCCGAGGAGCTCGCACGCCGCGAGGTTCCGATCATCGGCAGCGACCGGCGCTCGCTCGACATGGCCGAGGATCGCGAGAAGTTCGACATGGCGCTCGCGCGGCTCGGGGTAGCGCGACCGCAGGGACGTGCCGCAAAATCGTTTCGCGAGGCGCGCGCGACCGCTCGCGAGCTCGGCTTTCCGGTATTGGTTCGTCCGTCGTACGTCTTGGGCGGGCGCGGCATGG
>JAFAMS010000152.1 GCA_019233165.1 Vulcanimicrobiota bacterium
CTCGCCGCGGGTTCGATCCCAAGGACCTCCCCGCACAAGCCGGCTGCCGCCCGCAGCAGTTCCGGGCGGAGCTCAGCCCCTGAAGACATCGGCGAAAACCGCATCCCATGAATCGCGGAAATGGATCCCGCGCGTCCCTTGCGGGAAGGCCGGGTCGCGCAAGACGTCCTCGAGATCGTCGATGAAGTGCGTCAGCTGCAAGCTCGTCAGACGCTCGAACTTCGCCTCGCGCGTCGGTTCGAAATAAGCTGCATCGAAGGCCAGGTCATGGGCTCGCAGCCAGCGCTGCGCGGCTTCGAGCAAATCGGGACCGGCCGGCGCCGCGGCCGCGAACCGGCTCTTGTGGCTGACGACGTAGAGCGAGACGCCGCGGCGGCGCGCCTCGCGCATGAAGCGGTCCAGTCCGGCGAACGCCGGCGCGCGGTCGATCGCGATCCCGTAGACGTGCGCCTGCAGCCGCTGCCACTCGGCCTCTCCGCCGGGCCGCGCGCGCAGGAGGTCGCGGATCTCGGTCTTGGATTTGTGCGCCGCTTGCGCCGGGTCCAGGAGAGAGAGCTCGTGCGCGGCCGAGGCGAGAACGGGACGGTAATCGACGAGCGTATTGTCGAAATCGATCCCAATTCGCAGCATGCTTCTCCCGTTTTGACGTCCACTTCCAGCATCGACCTCGAGGCCGCGTTCTTACGCGACGGCTTCGCGATCGCGCCGGCCGAAGACCGCGCGGCTCTCGACCGGATTCGCGACTTCGTCGCGGAGACCGCCGCACGCCGTCTCGGCGTCGAGCCGGCTTCGGGAGCTGCGGCCGGCGAGTTTCTCGATCGCATCGGCGAGCGCGTGAGTCCCGCAAGCTTGAACGAGCTGCGCCTGGGGATCATCGAGGCGCTCAGCGCCGCCGAGTGGTTCCGTCCCGCGTACTTCGCCTGCGGCCGCCGCCTCCTCGAGACGATTGTCGGCAACGAGCTCGCGATGCAGCGCGGCCTCGGCTTCTCGATTCAGCTCCCCGACGACGAGAGCTCCGTCCTTCCGCTCCACTCGGACGCGTGGTCCGAAGACTCGCCGTTCGAAGTCGTTCTTTGGATCCCGCTCGTCGACGTCTACCGCACCAAGAGCATGTTCTTGCTCCCGCCCGAAGCGGACGCGCGCTGGCGCGCGCAAATTGCGCGCTTCGGCGGCGACGGCGTCGAGTCGCTCTTTCGTGCGGTCGAATCCGAGGTCCGATTCCTCGAGATCCCGTACGGCAACGTCCTGCTCTTCACCCACACGCTCATGCACGGCAACCGCGTCAACCGCGAATCGAGCGCGCGCTGGTCGATCAACGTCCGGTTCAAGGGACTCTTCACGCCGTATTCCGACAAGCAGCTCGGCGATTTCTTCGAGCCGCTCAACCTGCGGCCGGCGTCGAAGATCGGCTTGCGGTACCGCCTGCCGGAGGGGCTCGGCGATCGCTGAGCGCGGCTATCGCGGCTATATCGGGAGCCGCCCGGTCCGCGGCGTTGCATATCCGCAGCGCGTGCAGAACCTCGTCGTCCGCGACTACGCGGCTCGCAAAGGCCTGCGCTATCTGCTGAGCGTCGTCGAGCACGCGATGCCCGGCTCGTACATGATCCTCGCCGATGCGCTCGGCGCGCTCGAAAGCCTCGACGGAATCGTCGTCTTCAGCGCGTTCATGCTCCCACCCGAACCGCAACGCCGCGCGCAGATCTACGCGCGCTTCTTCGAAACGAAGACCGCACTCCACGCCGCGCTCGAGAATCTCGTCATCGCCGCTCCCGCGGACGTCGAACGCTTCGAGTCGATGCTCCTCGTCGCCGGCGCCCTCGAACGCACACCCTTCGGCGGCCGCTACGAGAAAACGGACGAGCCGCTTCGGGCGGGAACGGCAAGCGACCGCGCGCTCCTCGCAGCCGCGGAGCGTTAGACCGCCGCGAGCTCTTTCATCAACGACACGTTGTAGTAACGTTTGTCGTCGAGCGCGTACGGGAAGCGCCCGGCGCGAAACGCGCGGCAGAGATCGCGGACGGCGTCTTCGATCGTCCGTCGCGGACGGAAGCCGAGGATCCGCGCGATCTTCTCGGAGTCGACGCGATACGAACGGTTGTCGTTCGCCCGAGTCGTGACGATCGCGATCGGCGCGCGGTCCGGGAGCTCGTGCTCGACGACTTCCTTCACGATCTCCGCGAGCCGCGCCAGCGTATGGTTCTGGTAGCCGGCGTTGAAGATCGCGCCGCCGATCAGCTCGGGACGCTCGTCGAGGATATCGACGTAAAGGTCGGTGATGTCGTCGATGTGGATGTTCGGGCGCGTTTGCGTCCCGCCGAAGACGGTGATCGTCCGCTTGTTGATGGCGTGGAACGTCAGGATGTCCACCGAGAGATCGAACCGCATCCGCGTCGAGAAGCCGCATACCGTCGCCGGCCGTAGGACGGTCGCGACGAAATCCGGCGCGTGCGCGGCGAGGACGATCGGCTCGCAAAGCGCTTTGTACTTCGAGTAATCGGTGAGAGGCCGCAGCGGATGATCCTCCGTCACCCGGTCGGCTTCGCTGACGCCGTAGACCGAGCTCGAGGAGACGAACACGAAACGCCGCAC
>JAFAMS010000191.1 GCA_019233165.1 Vulcanimicrobiota bacterium
CTTACCGCGGCGCCAGACGCGGTCGGCGATGATCAGCGAGATCGACAAGCCGAAGCAGTTGAACAAGAAGATCAGCAGCTGCATGATGCTTCCCGAGAGGCTGCTCAGCACGTCGTTGGACGGCGCCGCTCCCCCGAACTCTTGCAAGAGCACGCCGAGGACGCCGGTGACCAGCGGCGCGAGCAGCAGCGACGGGTTGCGAAACAAGAGCGGAATCGCCTCGACGAACATCCGCAGCATCGCTAGAACCTCGCTCCGGCAAGGGCGCTTCCGCAGGGGCAGTCGCGCTTCTTCGGGATCGCGCCGATGATTCCGAAGATCGCCTGCTTCACGCGTTCGTTGTTGGCGGCGAAGACTTTCATGACTTCCTCATGGGAGACCGGCTCGATCCCCGGCATCCCTTCCAGCCCGACGTCGTAGTCGGTAATTAGCGAGATGTTGACGTAGCAGATCTCGAGCTCGCGTGCGAGATACGACTCGGGGTACTGCGTCATATTGATCACTTCCCAGCCCAGGCTCGCGAACCACTTCGATTCGGAACGCGTCGAGAAACGCGGTCCCTGAATTACGACGACGGTCCCGTGGTCGTGGGTCGTGATTCCGATCTTGCGCAGCTGCTCGACGGCAATCGGCCGCAGCTGCGGGCAATACGGGTCGGCGAACGAGACGTGCGTCGTAACCGGGCCGTCGTAGAACGTGTCCTTGCGTCCGCTCGTGCGGTCGACGACTTGATCGCAGACCACCATGTCGCCCGGCTTCACTTCGGGGACGAGCGAGCCGCATGCGGTCGGCCCGATGATGCGGGTGACGCCGAGCTCCTTCATCGCCCAGAGGTTCGCCCGATAGTTGATGACCTGCGGCGGAAAGCGATGGTCTTTTCCGTGGCGCGGTAAAAACGCGACGCGTTTTCCGGCGACCTCGCCGAGCGCGACCTTATCGCTGGGGATGCCGTACGGCGTCTCGACCCACACCTCGCGGGCGTTTTCGATCAGCGAATAAAACCCCGATCCCCCGAAGACGCCGATCTCAGCACTCTCTTTTGACACGAACTCTCCTATCGAGCAAACGCGCCGCGCTTCGGCGGGCCGCTGCGGGCCTCCCCTCGAACGCACCCGCGATGCGTGCAGCCGCCCTCGCGTTCCTACTCGCACTTTCGGCGCTTGTTGCATGCACGCGCGGCGCGACGACGACCCACGATAACGTCCTGCGAATCGCAGACATCGCCGAGCCCGACATCTTCAACCCGTTGCTCTCGACGATGGATCTCACCGAGCATCTCTCCGCGCTCGTCTACTCGACGCTGGTCGTCGCCGACGGGAAGGGCCACCTCGTCGGCGACCTCGCGCGGGAAGTCCCTTCGCTCGCAAACGGCGGGATCTCGCGCGACGGCAAGACCGTCGTCTACCATCTTCGGCCGGGCGTGACGTGGCACGACGGCGTGGCGCTGACCTCGCGCGACGTCGCCTTCACCTGGCGCGTCGTGATGAACCCGCGCAACAACATCTTTCACCGCGAAGGATACGACGAGGTCGCGCGGATCGAGACCCCCGACGCGCTCACGGTCCTCGTGCACTTGCGACGGCGCTCGCCGCCGTTCGTGACGCGTTTCTTCACTTCGCTGCAGGAAGGCGCGAAGGTAGTCCTCCCCGAGCACCTGCTCGCGGGACAAGCGACGATCAATCAATCGCCGTTCAACGCGGCTCCCGTAGGGAGCGGTCCCTTCAAGTTCGTCCGTTGGCAACATGGCCGCGGGATCGAGCTCGCCGCCTACGACCGGTATTTCCGGGGAAGGCCGAAGATCGACCGGATTCTCTTCAGCGCGGTTCCCGACGAGAACACGATGATGAGCCTGACGCGGACGCACGAGCTCGACTTGCCGCAGATCAGCTCGAACGTCTACAACGTCTACCAAACGATGCCGGGGATCGCAACGGCCTTATTTCCATGGAACGCGGAAGCGGTCTTAGCCCTGAACGATTCGCGCCCGGGTTTGCGGCACGTCGAGGTCCGCCAGGCGATCGCGCGCGCGATCGACTACTCGACGATCATCGCGAAGATCACCCACGGTGTAGCGACGATCGCGCACGATATCGTCCCACCGTCCGCGATCGGCTACGTCGAGAATCCGCCGTATCCGTACGATCCCGCCGGCGCCCGCAAACTCCTCGAAGCGCACGGCTGGAAGCTCGGCCCCGACGGCGTTCGCAGCAAGGGGAACGAGCGGCTCGAGTTCGTTTTCCTCGGCGTGACCGGCGCCGTCACCGGGCACGCCGTCGCGGTGCAGGTGCAATCCTGGCTGCGAGCGGTCGGGATCGCGGTGATCTTGAAGACGTCGCCGTACAACCAGATCTTCTCGTTCGACGGTCCGGTG
>JAFAMS010000279.1 GCA_019233165.1 Vulcanimicrobiota bacterium
ACCGCGCTCGCCGCGGCCCGCGAGCGCGCCGACCCTTCGATTCGCGCCAAAGGGATGGCCGGACGCACCGATCTCCCGCCGCTGCGCGTCTACATCACCGAGCACACGCATTCGCACATCGAAAAGGGCGCGATCGCGCTCGGGATCGGGCGCGAGAACGTCGTGAAGGTGCCGTGCGACGAGGCGTTCGCAATGCGCCCCGACGCGCTCGAAGCGGCGCTCGCCGCGGATCGCGCGGCAAAGTTCAAACCGATGGCGATTTGTGCGACCGTGGGAACGACGTCGACGACCTCCAGCGATCCTTTGCCGGCGATCGCCGAGATCGCGCGCCGTCACGGCGTGTGGTTGCACGTCGACGCAGCGTATGCGGGCCCGGCGACGATCCTCCCCGAGATTCGGCCGATCTTGGACGGCGTCGAGCATGCCGATTCGCTGGTGATGAACCCGCACAAATGGCTCTTCGTTCCGGTCGACCTTTCGGTGCTCTACGTCCGCGAGCCGGAGGTCTTGCGGCGCGCGTTTTCGCTGGCGAGCGATATCCTGTATACGCCCGAAGTCGGCGTCCACAACTACATGGATTACGGCTTGCAGCTCGGTCGCCGCTTCCGGGCGCTCAAGCTGTGGTTCCTCTTACGGCACTACGGCGCGAAAGAGATCCGGCGCAAGCTGCGCTCGCACATCGCGCTCGCGCAGGAGTTCGCGTCTTGGGTCGCCGGCGAACCGGGATGGGAGCTCACGGCGCCGCACCCGCTCTCGGTCGTCTGTTTCCGGTATAGCGGCGAAGGCGGGACGCCCGAAGCGATCGACGCACGCACCCAGCGGCTCGTCGACGACGTGAACGCGACCGGCGAAGTCTTCCTCTCGACGACGAAGCTCGGCGGCCGGACCTCGGCGCGTCTGGCGATCGGGAACGAGCGAACGACGCGCGACGACGTCGCGCACGCCTGGCGGCTGCTGCGCGAGCACGCGCGCGCGGCGGCAGGGGTAAGCTAGCTGAGACTCGCGCTCTTCGCCGCGCTCGCGACCGTTTCGTGCGCCGCGACGCCGCCGGCAGCGTGCACGCCGCAGATGAACGCCGGATTTCAAGACGATATCATGAACCGGCGCGCGGTCGCCGACGGCGTGATGGTCTGCGGGATCGTTACCGGCCGGCCGTACGAGCGCGGGGGCGAGCACGGCCTGCACGCCTACATCCCGCTGCGCGTCGAAGCGCCGGGCGGTGCGGTCTACCGCACGCAAGTGATCCCGAACGAGGAGCTCGTCGGGCGAGTCCAGGTCCGCAGCGGGGATGCGGTCGTCGCCGTCGGTCAGTTCGTGTATCCGAACCATCGAGCCGGCTATGAGGGTCTCATCCACGATACGCACCACGCGACCCACCCGGGAGGGGTCGGCGGCTACATCTCCGTGAACGGGACGGTCTATCGATGAATGTCCGAAAGCTCAACCATGCGGTGCTGCGCGTTCGAGATCTCGAACGCTCGCTCGCGTTCTACGAACAAGTCCTCGGCCTCAAGCTCGCCGCGCGCGCCGGAGGGGTCATGGCGTTCATGCGCACGCCGAATTCGGAGAACCATCACGATCTCGGCCTGGCGAGGGTAGGGCCGAGTGCGCCGCTCCCCAACGAGCAAGGCGTCGGACTCTACCATCTCGCGTGGGAAGTCGACGAGATCGAGTCGCTGCGCGACGCGCTGGAGACGCTGACGCGCCTTGGCGCGCTGAGCGGCGCCAGCGATCACGGAGCGACCAAGTCGATCTACGGCTACGATCCGGACGGAAACGAATTCGAGATCATGTGGATGGTCCCGCGCGAGCATTGGGGCGAGTACGAGAACAGCGCGCCGACGCGCCCGCTCGACCTCGACGCCGAGATCGCGCGCTGGGGCCGCCGCGCCTCGGCCTAAACACATGTTCTGTCTCGCGGTCACGTACGTGATTCAGCCGGGTCGCGAAGAAGAAGCCGCCTCGCATCTGCGCGCGCTCGCGCGCGAGTCGGTGAAGGAACCCGGCTGCAAACAGTACGTCGGGCACCGCGCCAAAGACGACGCCCGGACGTTCTTCATCTACGAGCACTACGTCGACGAAGCGGCATATTGGACGCATCGGGAGACGCCGCACTTCATCGAGCACGGTCAAGGCGGGCTCATGCAGCTCGCCGAGAGCCGTACGCCGCTGTTCTGTATCCCGCTCGAGCCCTAGGAGGCTAGAAGCGCGTTAGATAGTGCGCGTGCTCCCAGGGATGGACGGCGCGCCGGTAGCGTTCGTACTCGGCAAGCTTCGCGTCCCGGAAGGCGTGATAGATGTGGTCGCCGAGCGCGCCGCGGAGCGTCGAATCGCGGTCCAGCTCGTCGATCGCTTGACGCAGCGATTTGGGAAGCGTGCGGATCCCGCGCTCGGCGCGGAATTTCTCGGTGAGATCGTAGCTCGAGCCGGCGAACGGGTCGCCGGGGAGACGCCGCTGCCGCAGACCGTCGGCGATCGACTCGACGAGGACGGCGAAAGCGAGATACGGATTGCACGACGGGTCGGGGCTGCGCATCTCGATCTT
>JAFAMS010000310.1 GCA_019233165.1 Vulcanimicrobiota bacterium
CGCCGTCCGATCGCGGGACCGCTTGCATTTCGGCTTCTCGTCGAAGGGACGCTCGCAAAGCCGGTGATCTTCGCGGGCTTCGATGCGTCGCGGCTCGCGTACGGCTCGTTCGCGTTTTCTCGCGCCCGCGGCCGCGTCGCAATCGAAGGGCCGCGCATCGACATCCTCGGCGCGCAGTTCGCCTACGGGCCGATCCAGCTCGACGCGCGCGGCTCACTCGTCGCGAAAAATCATCTGGACGCCACGATCGTCGGTTCGGCGCAGGGCGATTCAGACGCGCTGCCCTACGCCGCACGGATCGTGCCGCACATGCAGCTGAACGCGACGGCGGTCGTCGCCGGCGTCGATCGCAACTTGCAAGTCGACGGCGTCGTGAATGGCGTTTCGCCAAATAGAACGCTCGCCGGGATCGCGAGCGTCGCTCCGGACGGCACGGGGAGCGCCGGACCGATCGCGATCGAGGGTCCCAATGGAGAGTCGGCATACGTTCGGGTCGCGCTCGATCGGCCGAACAACGTCGCCGAGGTGATCTTCAACGCGAATCGCTTCGCGGTCCCCAGCGGCGCACTCGCCGCGCTCCCCGAAGCCGGCGGGATCGTGAGCGGTCGCGGGATTGCGGTCGCCCGCGACAGTCGCCTGGCATACCTCAGCGGCGACGCCGCGATCGAAGCGATGCATTATCGAGGCGTCACGCTCGATCGCGCGCTGGTTCGGGGCGGTTACGCCGGCGGGCAGGGCGTCGCGACGGTCATCGCCGACGGGCGGATGGCGGGCGCACCGCTCGCCGGGAGCACGGTACTCACCTACGCAGGCGACCGGCTGCGCATCGCGGACGCAACGGCAATGATCGCCGGCGCGGTCGGCTTCGCCGACGGTACCGTGAGCGGACTTCGCAGCGGCGCCCCGCACTACGACCTCGCGGCTCAACTGCGCGCCGGCGACCTTGCGGCGCTCGCGCGAACCCTTGGTCTGTCGCTCCCGTATCCGGAAGGAACGGTCGACGCCGACGTCCGCGTGCGCGGCGCCGGCTCGCAGGCCAACGTCGCAGGCGACGTGCGAATCCCCGAGGGCTCGATCAACGGACTCGCGTTCGCAGGCGCGACGCGGTTCGCGGGAGATCCGTCGCAGCTGCGCGGCAACGGCAACGTTCGCGTCGGCTCGAGCGCGCTGCGGTTCGATGCGGGCGTTGGACCGGGGCATCTCTCGCTCAACGCGCGCGGCAACGACGTCAACCTCTCGGACTTCAACGATTACTTCGACGCCGCCGACACGCTGCATGGCCGCGGGCACCTCGCCGTCGCGCTGACGCGCACGCCCGATTCGCTTGTGAGTTCCGGCGACGTCGCGTTCGCCGATCTCCGTTACAAGCGATTCCCGCTCGGCAACGCGACGGCGCGCTGGACGACGAACGGCTCGACGATCGCGGGAAGCGGTTTCGTGAACGGACGCGGCGGACAGGTTCGGCTCGCAGGTACAGGCTCGCAGAGCTCGATGAACGTGCGCGCATCGGCGAGGAATCTCGATCTCGGCGTCTGGCTGCCGGCGGCCGGCTACACCGCCCCCGTCGTCGGGCTCGTCGACGCCAACGTCAATGCGCAAGGGACGCTCCGCGCTCCCATCCTCGACGCGACCGCAGCGCTGCGCAAAGGAATCGTCGCCGGCATCCCGATCGATCGCTTCACCGTGGCAGCGACTGCTCGCGGCGGGCGCGCGCGCGTTGCCAGCGCGGAGCTCGCGATCCCCAACCTTACCGCGAATGCGAGCGGGTCCTTCGGTTTGACGCCCCGGTCGCCGCTCGACCTGACCGCTCGCGCCGAGACGCCGGACATCGGCGCACTCTCGAAAACGCTTGGGAAGCCGTACCCAGTCGGCGGAACGCTCGCCACGACGCTGCACGTTACCGGCACGCCCCTCGCACCGCGGCTGGAAGACACGCTCGATCTCGCGCAGTTCCGGTACAAAAATTTCATCGTCCCACGCGCGCACACGGAACTGGCGCTCGCCGGCGGGACGCTCGACGTGAGAAACGGAGTCGTCGACTTACAGCGAGGCTCCGCGTCGTTCGCGGGGACCTTTCCGCTCGCAATCTCAGGACTCGCGTTTCGCGAGACGGCGGCGCCGGTGCGCGGGCGCCTCGATGCCCGCGGGATCGAGCTGGCGCAATTCATTCCGTTGCTCCCCGACCCGAAGAAGACGAAGCTCGCAGGGACGATCGACGGAGCGGTCGGCGTCGGCGGGTCGCTCGAAGCACCGCTCTTTGACGGCGCGCTCACGTTGAGCCGCGGGTACTACTCCTCCCCGCAAGAGTCGAAACCGATTGCAAACGCGACCGCGGCCCTGCAATTCGCCGGGACGAGCGCGACCCTGGGCGCCCTGCACGCCGACGTCGGGGGAGGGACGTTGGATGGCAGCGGCAACGTCCGTATCGCCGGCTTGCGCGACCCCCTGCACTCGGTCGCCTTCGACGTCGCCGCAACGGCGCACCGCGCCGTCTTGGATTTCCCGGCGTATTTCAAAGGCGAGCTCGACGGTACGCTGAACGCGCGGCAAGCCGTCGGCGGTACGCCGACGATTGCCGCAGATCTCGCGCTCTCGCACGCGCGCATCCCGTTCTCGACGATTTTGAACCAGACGAAGTCGCATCCCGCCGGACCGGCGCCGCCGAACGTCGCCTTCGATTCGCACTTCTCGGTCGGGCCCGACGTTCGCGTGCAAGGGACCGGAGTCGACGTTGGGATCGCCGGCGCGCTTGCGTTCGGCGGAACGTTGGCGGCGCCGTCGCTGAACGGTGAGATCGCGTCGACCGGCGGGACCGTCGATTTCTATCGCGACTTCACGATCCAGCGCGGAGCGGCAACCTTCTCCGGCGGCGTCGTCCCCGATTTGACCGCGGTCGCTACGACGTACCTGGTCGACCCCGGAGCCGAAGTGCGGCTGCGCATCACGGGTCCCGCAACGGGACTCAACCTCGCCCTAAGCTCGAATCCGCCGCTCGACCGTTCGCAGATTCTCGGCCTGCTCATCGGGGGTCCGAATTTGGCGGGGATCGAGGGTCTGCAAACCGCGCAGGGTCCCGCCCAACCGACGCTCTTTCAGGGAATGACGAACGGCTACATCAACACGCTTTTCACGCGCAACTTGCTCGAGCCGTTGAGCAGCAGTCTCGGCACCGCGCTCGGCCTGCAAAACCTGCAGCTGAACTACGACCTTGCCGGCAACGAAGGCTTCTCTGCAAACGTGCGGCGGTCGCTCGGGAAGAACATGTCGCTGCTCTTTGCGACGAGCTACGGTTTCCCGTCGCGCACGACCCTGGGGGTGAGCGATCGTCTGTCCAACAATAGCTCGGTACGCGCGACGATCTTCAACACGTACGGCCAGGCGGGGTTGGGATACTACGCCCCCTACCTCGTCGCGCAACCCGGGACGAACATCTCGCTGCAGGCAAGTCAGCCCGCCGCCGGCGAGAGCGGGTTCTCAATTCAATACGTGCGGCACTTCAAATAAGAGCTCAGCGCGACTGGGGATGACCGTTCGTGAGCGGTGCGTTGAGCTTCAAGGAAACCGCGGCGCCCGCAGGGATCACGATGTTCGTCGCCGTGTTCGCGGCGAGCAACGCGCCGCCGGCCGCACCGAGCGCGCCGCCGACGTTCGTCCCAACCCACTTCCCGAGGACGTTTCCGACGATCATCCCGCCGACGACCTGTCCCGCCGCTTGGGTGTAGTTGATCTCTTTGTGCTGTGCGACCGAGCTCAGGCTGGCGTTCACGGGCGAGCGCGAGCCGTCCGGAAAAGCGACCGAATCGAAGTTTAGCTTGACGTGCGCTTTCCGTCCGACGTTGCCGCGCGCGACTTCGGAGAGATGACCGTAGATGCGCGAGCCCGCGTTCGTTACGACGGTGAAGCGCTGGCCGTCCTGAGCCGTCTTCGTGTTGATCTCGGATTGCAGCGTCCCGGTCAACGTTGCGCCGGCCGGTAACGAGATAGGAGCAGCCGAGGCCGTCAAGAACGAGCCACCTACGAAGGTCGTTACAACCAAGGCGGCCAGCCTGCGCAAAGTCACGATGCGTTCCCTCCGGTACGTGTCTGGTGGGCGATGACGGGCTCGAACCGCCGACCCCCTCGGTGTAAACGAGGTGCTCTCCCAGCTGAGCTAATCGCCCTATGCCCGTAAGACCCAGGTTCTATCCCCGGGTGGTCTTGCCCGCCCTGGCGATCTTCGTCGTTTTCGCCGCGGCGTTCGTTGTGCTCGGCCTCGCGGTAAATCGCGGCGCCAAGGTCCAGCAAGCGATCCGGATCGGAATTTTCGAGCGCTCGCGGCTCTTGCGGATCCAGCTCGATGAGGAGACAGGGATGCGCGGCTTCGTGGCGACGCACGACCGCACGTTCTTGGCACCTTACTGGGCGGGGGCGAAAGACTTCGCGCCAGTCTTCCAGGCGACGCGGGTAACCGTCGTGCAGATGATACCCGACGCGTTACCTTCCCTCGACGACGAGCGCACCGTGCACGCCGAGTGGGTCGAGCGCGTCGCGGCACCGCTGATCGAGACGCCGTCGCGTCGCGATGCGAATGCCTTACAGCTCGAAGGGAAACGCCTCATGGACCGGTTTCGCGGCGACGACCGGGTGCTGCTCTCAGCGCTCGAACAAGCCGCGTCCTCAGCCGACGCCTCCTCGAATCGGCTCGTCTTCGGGGTGGTCGCGGCGGGATTCGGTATCGGGCTGGCGTTGCTGCTGTACCTGCTTTGGGCCGGCGAGCGCGACCGCACGCTGCGCGACGAGGTAGCCCGTCAGGAGTTGCTGGTCGAGCGCGAACGCCAGATCGTCGACGCGCTGCAACTGGCGTTGCTCCCGCAAGCGCTGCCGAGCGTCGAAGGGCTCACGTTGGACGCGATGTACCG
>JAFAMS010000411.1 GCA_019233165.1 Vulcanimicrobiota bacterium
TCGCGGCTACTCGGCGAACCGAGGACCGCGATCCACATGCCCGGGACGAGCTTCGTCCCCGTAGGGTTGATCACGGTACCGCGATGCATGAAGACGACCCGTCCGTTGTCGAGCTGAAGGCTGCTGCCTTGGATCGTCGAGATGACCCCTGCGACGTGCGAGGCGCTCCACCGGTCGCCCCGCTCGAGGGCGGGTCCGGGCGGCGGCGGTTGATCCGAAGGCTGGGCGAGAGCGGCGAGCGGGCCGAGCGTCAGCACGATCCAAAGCCCCGCGGCCGCGAAATGGCGTGAACTCATAGTGGGTCCGTACCCACCGCTCCCAGGCTAACTCGGCTTGTTTACTTAGGAACCTGGGTCGAGATCTGCGAGACCTGGGCGGCGTACGTCGGCGGCAGGGCGCCGAGCAGCGACCCCGCCGCGTCGCTCCCCATCAGGGCGAGCACGCGGGCGGTATAGGTCGGGGGGAGCTTCTGCGCGACGGCGGCAGCCTGCTCGGGTTCCATCGTCGACCAGACTGCGGCGATTCGCTTGGGATCGTCCGTGAGCTGAACCTGCGTCGATGCCGTTTCGACGCCGGGGGCTGCGGATGCCGAAGGTCTGCGGACCGCGACCGGCGTCGGCGTCGCCGCGGCCGCGCGCGCCGCCGCCGCCTGCTGCGCCTTTATTTGGTTTTGAAGCGCTGCGATCTGGGCGTCGCGCGAATTGATCTCCTTGCGCTGATCGTCGATCTGTCCGTTCAGCGTCTCGATCTGCTTGTTGCGGTCGGCGATGACCTGTTCTTGCGCGGCGAAATGCAGCGGTTGCAAGAACGGACTGATCACATTGGCGGCCAGGTGCCATACCGGCGTCAGCGGCCCGTTGACGACGAAGCCGACGATGCGGGCGCGCGACGGCGGCCACCAGAGTGCGAAGGCGATCGCAAGCAGTGCGACGACCGGGAGCAGCAGGCTCCGGATCTTGAATTTCTTCTTGGGCCGTTGGCGGGTGACGATACTCATGGAGTGACTCCCTCTCGCGAAAGCCGAGCGTGCCGTCGCGAGTTTGCTTCGTCGAGATCGCGGTGCTCGAGACGCTCTTGCTCGCGCTTGTGAGCCTCGCGTTGGCGCTCGCGCAACCGCTCGAGCACCTTACGATCCTTGGTCGCGCGAATCAAGATCTGGCGGGCAAGGTCGACGGCTTGCCCGGCCGCCGCCACCCGCCAATCCGCGGCCGTGATTTCGCGTGCCAGAAAATCGAGATGGGCGTACGTCATGCGCAAGGTCTCACCGTCGATCTTGCGGTGCCCCGCTACGAGCTCGACCGCGAGTTCCTCGCGCCTGTCGCGCAACCGCTGCCGCTCCGCTTCCGCATCGAAGAGCTTGCGTTGCGCCGCGGCGAGCAACTGCTTCTTCTCTTCTTCGATCCGTTCCCGATGCCGCAAAACGGGGGCCAAGCGAAAAACGAAGCGCGGCATCAGGCTACCGCGTACAAGCCGCGCAGCGAGTCTTCATAGCTCGAGCCTTCGCGGATCGCTTGACGCAGGAAGTGACGAATCGACTCGATCTTCGCGATCGCGAGGTCGATTCGTGGGTTCGACCCGGCGACGTAGGCGCCGATGTTCACGAGGTCCTCGGCCTCCCGGTAGGTCGCGAGGATGTCCCGCACCGCGGAGGACGCGGATTGGTGCGCTTCGTCGGTCACATCGGGCATCACGCGCGAGACGCTCTGCAAGATGTCGATCGCCGGATAGTGATTGGCCGAAGCGAGCGCCCGTGAAAGGACGATGTGACCGTCCAAGATCGCCCGGCACGCGTCCGAGATCGGCTCGTTGATATCGTCGCCGTCGACGAGGACGCTGTACAGGCCGGTGATCGTCCCGGCCGTCGAGGTTCCGGCGCGTTCGAGCAGTTTCGGCAACTGCGCGAAAACCGACGGAGTGTAGCCGCGAGTCGTCGTCGGCTCACCGATCGCCAGGCCGACCTCGCGCTGGGCCATCGCAAAGCGCGTCACCGAGTCCATCATGAAGATCACGTCGAGGCCCTGATCGCGGAAGTACTCGGCGATCGTCATCGCAACGAATGCGGCCTTGATACGGATTAGCGCGGGCTGATCGCTCGTCGCAACGACGACGACGCTGCGGCGCAGACCTGCCTCGCCGAGGTCGCGCTCGATGAAATCGCGGACCTCTTTTCCGCGCTCGCCGACGAGCGCGATCACGTTCACGTCGGCGGCGGTGTTTCGCGCGATCATGCCCAGAACCGTCGATTTTCCGACGCCGCTTCCGGCGAAGATCCCGACGCGCTGACCCTTCCCGCACGTGAGCATTGCGTCGATCGCGCGTATCCCGAGCGCAAGCGCCTCGGTCACGCGCGGCCGCTGCAGCGGATCGGGGGGCGTCGCTACCGTCGGCGCTTTGATCTCGGCGAGGATCTCGCCGCCGTCGTCGATCGGCCGGCCGAGCCCGTCGAGCACGCGCCCGAGCAGCGACGGTGAGAGGGCCACGTCGAGCGGACGCCCGAGGGCCTTGACTTCGGCGCCCGCCCCGATTCCGCCCAACTCGCCGAGCGGCATCAAGAGGACCTTGTTGTCGCGAAAACCGACGACTTCGGCGATAACCGTCTGCTCGTTGCGCTTGTATCGGATCTCGCAAGTCTCTCCAACGGACATCGCCGGACCGTTGCTCTCGATCACGACGCCGATTACTTGGCTGACTTTTCCGTTGTGCCGGATGAGATCGGTTTCGTGCAACTCCGCAAGGTAACGCTCCGCCGAGAAAGGCGCGATCGTGAATTCGTCCGCTACCTGTTCGAGGCTCGTCGCCACGTTACGACGCCTGGGCGGTGTGTGAAGTTGCCGCTGCCATCCCGTTCGGCGGGCGCAACGGCGAATCGGGCGACGGCTCGACGATCAGCCCCTCGGTGTCGAGACGCAGGACGCGCTTCGCTTCCTCGACTTGGGTCGCGACCTTCGCATCGAGGGTGCCGGCCTCGGTTTCGACGACGACTCCTCCGGGATCGACGCGCTGATCTTCGATGACGCGCATGTGCTTGGTCTCGCCCAGCGCGAGCATGTTGTCGCGGTGCTGCTTCATCCGTTCGAGGTCGATCGGGTTGACGCGAACGGTGATCGACTCGCGGTCGACGAGCTGTGCGATCGCCGCTTTCGTCATGGCGACCACGACGTCGCGGTCGACCTCGACGGCCTTGTGCAGAATCCGCTCACCGATTCCCATCGCCAGCTTGACGATCTCGCCTTCCGCGCTCTCGATGATCTTGTGGCGCTCGACGCGCGCCATGTCGATCAGGCCGCGCATCGTCGAGAGCATCTCGTCCATCTCGCGCTCGGCGGCGTCGCAACCCTCGGTGTGGCCGGTCGCATAGCCCTCTTCGCGCGCTTTCTCGTTGACGCTCGTTGCGCCGGCCTGCGCCGATTCGACGATCGTGCGAACTCGCGCACGGGCGTCCTCGACCAACGCTTCGGCATCTGCCGAAGCGGTGTCGATCAGCTCTGCGGCTTCGCGATGGAGCGCCTGCCAATCGATCGGCTGGCTCGCCGGCGTTTCGGGGAAGACGGGTT
>JAFAMS010000417.1 GCA_019233165.1 Vulcanimicrobiota bacterium
GGATCGCATCGCCGGTCCCGCCGACGTAAAGCGCCTGAGTCGGCCGGAGATCGATCAACTCGCCACCGAGATCCGCACGACCCTTGTCGACGTCTGTTCGAAAAACGGTGGGCATCTCGCTCCGAATCTCGGCGTGGTCGAGCTAACGCTCGCGCTCCACGCCGTCCTCGATCTGCCCCGCGACCGCATCGTGTGGGATGTCAGTCATCAGTCATACGTGCACAAGCTGTTGACCGGCCGTCGCGACCGTTTTCCGACGTTGCGCCAAGGAGGCGGAATCTCGGGATTCTCGATGCGCAGCGAGTCGCCGTTCGACGTCTTCGGTGCCGGCCACGCTTCGACGTCGGTCTCGGCAGCGCTCGGGATGGTGAAGGCGCGCGACCTCGCCGGCGAGGATTCGACGATCGTAGCCGTGATCGGCGACGGCGCGCTGACGGGCGGACTCGCCTACGAAGCGATCAACAATGCCGGCGAGCTCAAAACGAACTTCATCGTCATCTTGAACGATAACGAGATGTCGATCGCGCCGAACGTCGGCTCGATCGCCTCCTACCTCGGGGTTCTGCGCTCGAAGCCGCTCTACAACGTCGCGCGCGAGACCGTGAAGAGCGTCCTCGGCCACATTCCGTTCGGCGGAACCGTCGGACGGGCGATCACCACCGGCGAGCAGGCGACGATGCGCTTTTGGTCGCCCGAACACAAGGCCGGGATCGTCTTCGAAGAGATGGGGTTCCGCTACATCGGCCCGATCGACGGACACCACTACGACACGCTCGTCGACGTCATCTCGAACGCGCGCAAAGTCCGAGGCCCCGTTCTCGTGCACGTGCGCACGATTAAAGGCAAAGGCTACGATCCGGCCGAGCTCGACTCGCGCACGTTCCACGGTTGCGGCGCCTTCGACATCGAGAACGGAAAGATCGAGAAGAAGGCCGGCGCCCGAAAGTCGCACTCGGAGGCGTTCGCCGACGCGCTCATCGCGGTCGCCGAGCGCGACCCGCGCGTCATCGGGATCACTGCGGCGATGCCGGACGGTACGCAGCTCGCGAAGTTTCACAAGCGCTTCCCAGAGCGGTACTTCGACGTGGGGATCGCGGAGGCGCACGCCGTCTGTTTCGCAGCCGGTGCGGCGACCTCGGGGTTGCGGCCGGTCGTCGCCATCTACTCGACGTTCCTCCAGCGCGCCTACGACCAGATCGTCCACGACGTCGTCGTGCAAAATCTCCCCGTCGTGTTCTGCATGGACCGCGCCGGGTTCGTCGGCGACGACGGCCCGACGCACATGGGTCTGTACGACATCGCGTACTTGCGGACGCTCCCGAACATGACGGTGATGGCGCCCCGCAACGAAGACGAGATCCTCCCGATGCTCGCGCACGCAATCGCCCTCGGTACGCCGGCTGCGATCCGCTATCCGCGCGGGAGCACGAGTGGGAAGCATCTCGACCCGCTCGCGCCGCTCGTGCAAGGGAAGGCAGAGGTGCTCCGGCGGGGCGAGGGCGTAGCGCTCGTGGCGTTCGGCAACACCGTCGACGTCGCGCTCGACGCCTACGACCTGCTCGGCTCCGGCGAAGAGAAACCGACCGTCGTCAACGCCCGCTTCGCCAAACCGCTCGACGAAGCGCTGCTCTGCGAGCTCGGGAGCACGCACCGCAAGGTCGTGACGCTCGAGGAGCACAGCCTCGATGGCGGGTTCGGTTCGGCGGTCGTCGAGCTGTTCGCCGACCGCGGCATCCGCACGCGCGTCGAACGCGTCGGCTGTCCGAACCTCCTCGTGCAGCAGAACGCACAGCCCAAGCAGCGCGCCGGGGTCGGTCTGTCGCCCGAGGCGATCGCCGAGCGCGTCCGCGTCGCGGTCGTCGCCGAACCGGCGCTGGCCTGAGAGGACCGCAAGGGTCTACCCTCCAAGCGGGGGCGGTTGTGATTGGCATCCTGCTTGCGGCGACTGCGGCGCCGCTTCAAAAAGCGACGGCGGCGGCGACCGCCGCGGCGACGACGGTTCCCGCGCTCGATCTCTCGCAGTTCATGAACCCGAGCCGAAGCCCGCTCGCCAAAAATTTCCCTTGGCTCACGCACACGTTCGCCGGGATCTTCATCGTCTCGGCGCTCTTGCTGATCGTGCTGCTCGCGGTGCAGACGACCAAGCAAGAAGGTCTCTCCGGCTCGATCGGAGGGCGCGTCGAATCCGCCTACCGCGGACGCCTCGGCGGCGACGCTCAAATCGCCCGCTGGACGACGTACGTCGCGATTACGTTCGTTCTGTTCGGCACCTTGCTTTCGCTGAGCGGCATCTAACGCGTGGCGCTGCTCGAGGTCAAGAATCTTCGGGTCAGCTTCAAGACTGAGGACGGGATCGTGCGCGCCGTCAACGGTCTCTCGTACGCGATCGAGAAGGGCTCGACTCTGGGGATCGTCGGCGAGTCGGGGAGCGGAAAGTCGGTCAGCGCGCTCTCCGTGATGCGCCTGATTCCGACGCCTCCGGGCGAGATCTCCGGTGGCGAGATCGTCTTCAAGGGCCAGAACCTCCTCGCCAAGAGCGAGGCCGAAATGCGGAAGATCCGCGGCAAAGACATCGCGATGATCTTCCAGGACCCGATGACCTCGCTCAATCCTGTCCTCACGGTCGGCGAGCAGATCGCCGAAGCGATCCAGCTGCACCTGAAGTATTCGAAGAAGGACGCCTACGACAAGGCGGTCGACATGCTGCAGCAAGTCCGGATACCGCTGCCGGAAAAGCGGATCAAGGACTATCCGCATCAGTTCTCAGGCGGGATGCGCCAGCGCGTGATGATCGCGATGGCGTTATCCTGCGACCCCGAAGTGCTGATCGCCGACGAGCCGACGACCGCGCTCGACGTCACGATCCAAGCGCAGATCCTCGAGCTGATGCGCGAGATGCAGCAGCGGCTGGGTACCGCGATCGTCCTGATCACGCACGACCTGGGCGTCGTCGCGGAGACTTGCCGGAACGTACTCGTGATGTACGCCGGGGACATGGTCGAGTACGGGACCGCCGATCAGATCTTCGCGAGCCCGAAGATGCCGTACACGATGGGACTCCTGGAATCGCTCCCGCGCCTCGACGACGACGAGCACAAACGCCTGGTCCCGATCGACGGTCAACCGCCGAATATGCTGCGGCTCCCCCCGGGGTGCGCCTTCGCGCCGCGCTGCAAGTACAAAATGCAGATTTGCGAGGAGCCGGTCCCGCTCTACGATTTCCAGGACGGACACGTTGCGCGCTGCGTCCTCTACGACGCGCGCACCGAAAGCTATCGGACGCTGCCGGTGAAGTCTGCGCCGGTCGTCGCGCTCGATGCGGTCGCCCACACGCCTCAGGAGCTCGCGACGTGACCGCGGCAACGACGAACGGCAAGGGCGAGATCCTTGTCGTCAAGGACCTCTTCAAGTACTTCCCGATCAACGCAGGCGTCTTCTCGCGACACGTCGCCGACGTCCGCGCCGTCGATGGGATCGACTTCACGATCAACCGCGGCGAGACGCTCGGGCTCGTCGGCGAATCCGGTTCCGGCAAGACGACCGCGGGGCGCGTGGTTCTGCGGCTGACGCCGGCGACGAAGGGTTCGATCGTCTTCGAAGGCCGCGACATCGTCACGCTTTCCCGCTCCGATCTGCGCTCGCTGCGCAAAGAGATGCAGATCATCTTTCAGGATCCGTACGCGAGCCTGAATCCGCGGATGACCGTCGGCGACATCATCACCGAGCCGCTCGAGATCCACGGGATCGCCAAAGGGAAAGCCGCCGACGAGCGGTGTCAAGAGCTGCTGCGGATGGTCGGGCTGCAGCCGTATCATGCGAACCGGTATCCGCACGAGTTCTCGGGCGGGCAACGCCAGCGGATCGGGATCGCGCGCGCGCTCGCCGTGGGCCCGAAGTTCATCGTCGCGGACGAGCCGGTCTCGGCCCTCGACGTCTCGATTCAGGCTCAGGTTATCAACCTGCTCGAGGACCTGCAGCAGCAGCTGGGGCTGACCTATCTCTTCATCGCGCACGACCTGGCGGTGGTGCGGCACATTTCGACCCGGGTCGCGGTGATGTACGTCGGAAAGATCATCGAGCTCGCGGCGCGCGACGATCTCTACAAAAACCCGCTGCACCCCTACACGCAGTCGCTCCTGTCTGCGATTCCGATCCCCGACCCCGTGCTGGAGCGGCGGCGCAAACGCATCGTCCTGAGAGGCGATATCCCTTCGCCGGTCAATCCGCCGTCGGGGTGCCGCTTCCACACCCGCTGTCCGATCGCGTTCGAACGCTGCAAGAACGAGATCCCGGCGTTCAAAGAGTACGGCAACGGCCACTTTGCGGCGTGCCACTGGGTCGAGGAACACGGCGGAAAAGCGCCGGACGTCGCGGCCGCGCCCGACGCCGTAGAAGTGTAGAGAGCCTAAAAAAAGAGAGCGATCCGTGCGGATCGCTCTGCTGATTTTCGAAGCTTGGTGTGTTCTATTTCTTGCGGGAAGACCGACGCGCTTTGCGGGCCTTCTTGCGGCCACCCTTACGCGCTTTGCGGGCCTTCTTGCGGGCGGTCTTACGGCCGGTTCGAGCTGTCTTGCGGGCCTTTTTGCGACCCTTGCGACCGGTCTTGCGCGCCGTCTTGCGAGTCTTGCGCGCCGTCTTGCGTCCTTTGCGACGAGCCTTGCGCGCCTTCTTGCGCCCGCCGGCGGCGGCTGCAACCTTCCGGCGACGGCGCTTCTTTCGCGCCGGCGCGGCTTCGGCCGCACCCATCATGTTATCTTCCATTCACTCCTCCGAGTCGGAAAAGGTTGTGCCGTTGGTGCAACGGCACAGTTGCTTGCATCCTACACCGGAGCGAGAATTTATGCAACTTTTGTCGCCTGTGACGGTGGCAAGTGACCTCGTTCCTCGACACCCTCTTGACCTGGGCGCTATACTGTGGGCGCTTTTCCCCTTGCCTTGGAGGTCGTGTGGCAAAGCCACTCATCATCGTCGAATCGCCGACGAAAGCGCGTACGATCAAGAAGTTTTTGCCGGCGCGATACGCCGTCAAGGCCTCGGTCGGCCACGTCCGCGATTTGCCCAAGAGCACCCTGGGCGTCGACGTCGATCACGGCTTCCAGCCCAAGTATCTCACTATTAAAGGGAAGGGCGACGTCATCAAAGAGCTGCGGGCTGCGACCAAGGCCGCGAGCGACGTCTATCTGGCGACCGACCCCGACCGCGAGGGCGAGTCGATCGCCTGGCATCTCGCCGAGCTCCTGAAGCTCGAGAAGCCCAAACGGATCGAGCTGCACGAAATCACCAAAGAGGCAACCCTCGCGGCGCTCAAGACGCCGCAAGAGATCGACGTCTCGCTGGTCAACGCGCAGCAGGCGCGCCGCATCCTCGACCGGCTCGTCGGTTACAAAATCTCCCCGCTGCTGTGGGCGAAGGTTCGCGGGGGCCTCTCGGCCGGGCGCGTGCAGTCGGTCGCCGTGCGCTTGATCGTCGACCGCGAGCGCGAGATCGCAGCGTTCGTCCCCAAAGAATACTGGTCGATCACGGCACAGCTGGCGTCCGAAGGCGCTCCCGCGACCGTTTTCCCGGCCGAGTTCCTCTCCCGCGATGGCCAGAAGCTCGAGATCGGCGACCGGAGCCTCGCCGACGAAATCGTCGCCGCGGTGAAAGACGCGAGCTGGCGCATCGAAAGCGTCAAGCAGCGAGAAGCCCGCCGCAATCCGGCGCCGCCGTTCACGACCTCGACGCTGCAACAAGAGGCTTCGCGACGTCTGAAGATCCGGGTGCGCCGCGCGATGCAGCTCGCCCAGGCGCTCTACGAGGGCGTCGATCTCGGCGCGGAAGGGACCGTCGGTCTCATCACCTACATGCGCACCGACTCGACGCGCATCGCCGACGCGGCGCGCGAGCAGAGCCAGGCGTTCATCGCCGCGACCTACGGGCGCGACTACGTCGGGCCGTACCGTGCGCCGCGCTTGCGGGAAGGCGCGCAAGACGCGCATGAGGCGATCCGGCCGACGTCGGTCGAACGGACGCCCGAACGAATGGCCGGGTTCCTGCGGCGCGACGAGCTGCGCCTCTACAAATTGATTTGGGAGCGCTTCGTCGCCTCGCAGATGGCGGCCGCAGTCTACGATCAAACGACCGTCGACATCCGCGCCGACGGCGGCGGCCACGAACACGTCTTCCGCGCAACCGGGAGCGTCTTGAAGTTCCCCGGCTTCACCGCCGTCTACGAAGAAGGCCTCGACGACGTGCTCTCGGGAGCGCAACGAAACGGCAAGACGACGCGGCCGCGCGTCATGCTGCCGCCGCTTACCGCCGAGGAAATGCTCGCGCTGCGCGGGCTTGAGCCGAAGCAACATTTCACCGAGCCGCCCCCGCGCTACACCGAAGCGACGCTCGTTCGCGCGCTCGAAGAGAACGGGATCGGTCGTCCCTCGACCTACAGTTCGATCGTCGAAACGGTCCAGGCGCGCGGCTACGTGCAGCAGCTCGAACGCCGCTTTCACCCGACCGAGATCGGGATCGCCGTGAACGACTTGCTCGTCGAGCAT
Source organism: Vulcanimicrobiota bacterium (assembly GCA_019233165.1). Taxonomy (GTDB): domain Bacteria; phylum Vulcanimicrobiota; class Vulcanimicrobiia; order Vulcanimicrobiales; family Vulcanimicrobiaceae; genus JAFAMS01. The sequence continues at coordinate 6,534 of JAFAMS010000417.1, forward strand.
TTCCCCGACATCGTCGACGTCGGCTTCACCGCCACGATGGAGCAGCGTCTCGACCGGATCGAAGAGAGCCCGGCGGTCTGGGAACCGACGGCCGAGCTGCTCGCGGAATTCTACGCCGAGTTCAAGCGCGAGCTCGACGAGGCCGAGAAGAAGCTGCCGAAGCTCGAGATGCGCGACGAGCCGACCGACGAGATCTGTCCGAATTGCGGGCGGCCGATGGTGATCAAGACGGGCCGGTTCGGGCGTTTCATCTCCTGCACGGGTTATCCCGAATGCAAGACGACGCGGCCGATTCTCAAAGACACCGGGGCGAAGTGCCCCAAGGACGGCGGGATGATCGTCGAGCGCAAATCGCGCAAAGGTCGGATCTTCTACGGGTGTGCGAACTACCCGGCGTGCGATTTCGTCTCGTGGGATCGCGTCGTCCCCGAACCGTGCCCGGTGTGCGGCGCGTACGTGGTCGCGAAGACGCGGCGCGGCGGCAGCGTTGCGCTGGAATGCTCGAACGACCGCACGCACGACCTCGCAGGTCTCGGCCGCAAAGACGCCGCGGGCGAGACGGTCGAAGGCGAGACCTCAGCCTCCGCGGACGAAGTAGAATCCGATCTGGAGCATGTCCCCGTCTGAACCGCTGATCGTCGTCGGCGGCGGCCTCGCCGGCTGCGAGGCCGCATGGCAGGCCGCGGAAGCCGGGATCGCCGTCCGGTTATTCGAGATGCGGCCGCATCGTCGTTCGCCGGCGCACCAAACCGATCGACTCGCCGAGCTCGTCTGCAGCAACTCGATGCGCGGCGCCGCGCTGGAGAACGCGGTCGGGCTCCTCAAAGAAGAGCTTTTCCGGTGCAGCTCGCTCGTGATCGAAGCCGCGCGACGTAGCGCCGTCCCCGCGGGAGGCGCGCTCGCGGTCGACCGCGAGCGCTTCAGCGCCGAAGTCGAACGTAAGATCGCCGAGCACCCTCTGATCGAGCTGCGACGCGAAGAGATCGGCGCGCTTCCTCCCGCGCGCCCCGCAATCGTCGCTTGCGGTCCGCTCCCCGGACCGGGGCTGGCCGATGCGATCGACCGGCTCGTCGGGGCGCGCCGGCTTCACTACTACGATGCCGCGGCGCCAATCGTCGCCGCCGATTCGATCGACGAGACGCCGATGTTCCGCAAGTCGCGCTACGACAAAGGCGACGGCGACGACTACCTCAACATCCCGCTGGACCGCGAAACGTATCTCCGGCTCGTCGAAGATCTAAGAACGCTCCCGCGCCACGAACCCAAAGAGTTCGAGAAAGAGCGCGAAGACGGAAAGGTCCCGTACTTCGAGGGTTGTCTTCCGATCGAAGAGATGGCGGACCGCGGTGAGGACACGCTCCGCTTTGGACCGCTCAAACCGGTCGGTCTGCGCGATCCGCGGACCGGAAAGACGCCGTACGCGGTCGTGCAGTTGCGCAAGGAGAACGCCGCGGGGACGGCGCTGAATCTCGTCGGCTTCCAAACGCGGCTCTCGTGGCCGGCGCAGAAAGAGGCGTTTGGAAAGCTCCCGGGCTTGCAAGACGCCGAGTGGATTCGCCTGGGCGTGATGCATCGCAACACGTTCATCGAGAGCCCGCGACTCCTGGACGCACACTTGCGGCTGCGCTCGCGACCGGCACTCTGGTTCGCCGGGCAGATCACCGGCGCCGAAGGTTACGTCGAAGCGGCAGCTTGCGGACTGATTGCCGGGCGCGCGGCGGCGCGGACGCTGCAGGAGCTCGAACCGCTTGCCGTTCCGGCCGATTCGGCGCTCGGCGCGATCGTAGCCCATCTCACGAACGAGGCGACCGCCGACTTTCAGCCGGCCAACGTGAGCTGGGCGTATTTTACGCCGCCGCCCGGACCGCCGATCCGCGAGAAGAAAGCGCGCCGGCTTGCGATGGCCGAGCGCGCGCTCGCCCTGGTCGAAGCATGGGACGCAGCCCACCGTGCAACCCGGCTGGCCCGCGTCGGGTAGGTTGGGCGGATGCCGCGAATTCGCTCGACTACGATCCTCGCCGTCCTCCGCGACGGAAAGCTGGCGATCGCCGGCGACGGCCAGGTCACGTTCGACAAGACGGTGATGAAGCACGGCGCGCGCAAAGTCAGGCGCATCGCCGACGGCAAGGTATTGGCCGGGTTTGCCGGCTCGGCGGCGGATGGGATCACGCTTCTGGAAAAGTTCGAGTCGAAGCTCGGCGAGTACAAGAACAACATCGTGCGCGCCGCCGTCGAGCTCGCCAAGGATTGGCGGCAAGACCGCGCGCTGCGCCGACTCGAAGCGCTCCTGATCGTCGGGACGAACGAGCACCTCTTCGTCCTCTCGGGGAACGGCGACGTGATCGAGCCCGACGACGGGATCGCGGCGGTCGGCTCGGGTGGGCCGTACGCCCAAGCCGCCGCGCTTGCGCTGGCGCAAAACACGGCCCTGAGCTCCGCCGAGATCGCGCGCAAAGCGCTGGAGATTGCGGGAAAGATCGATATCTACACCAACGCCGACGTCGTCGTCGAAAGCTTGAGCTGAGCCGATGCCCGAACTCACCCCGCGCCAGATCGTCACCGAGCTCGACAAGTACATCGTCGGCCAGGCGAACGCGAAGCGCGCCGTCGCGATCGCGATGCGGAATCGTTATCGCCGGGAACGGCTCACGGACGAGATGCGCGCCGAGGTGAGCCCCAAAAATATCTTGATGATCGGCCCGACCGGTGTCGGGAAGACGGAGATCGCACGCCGGCTCGCCGCGCTTGCAAACGCGCCGTTCGTGAAAGTCGAAGCGACCAAGTACACCGAGGTCGGGTACGTCGGCCGCGACGTCGAGTCGATGGTCCGCGATCTCGTAGAGGCCGCGGTGCGAATGGTCAAGGAAGAGCGGCGCGAGGAAGTCGCCGAGGGGGCGGACCGTGCGGCCGTCGAGCGCGTCGTCGATCTGCTCTATCCCGACACGCGCGTCCCGAGCCCGCAGGCGCCGGCGCAGAACCCGTTCGCCGCACTCGGCTCGATCTTCGGGCCGAACTTCCCCGGTGCGACGGCGACGCAAACGCAAGCGCCGCCCGCGGCGCCGCCCGATCCGAACGCGCAAAGCAAACGCGATGCGGCGCGCGCCGACGTGCTGCGCGGCTTCTACGACGTCCGGCTCGTCGACATCGAGGTCGAGGAGGCGCCCTCGGTCCCGATCGGGATGATCGGCGGCGACCCGTCCGGCGGTCAGGCCGACATCGGTGAGATGCTCGGCGGGCTCATCCCTAAACGGCGCGTGCACAAGCGCGTCACGGTGCAAGAAGCGCGCCGGATCTTCGCGGCGGAAGAAGAGCAAAAGCTCATCGACATGGACGCGGTGAAGCGCGAAGCGCTGCGCCGCGCAGGCGAGAACGGCATCATCTTCGTCGATGAGATCGACAAGGTCGCGGGCCGCGACGGCCGTGGAGGTCCCGACGTCTCGCGCGAGGGCGTGCAGCGCGACATCCTGCCGATCGTCGAAGGGAGCACCGTCACGACCAAGTACGGCGCGCTCACAACCGACCACATCCTCTTTATCGCGGCCGGGGCGTTCCACATCAGCAAGCCGTCGGATTTGATCCCGGAGCTGCAAGGCCGCTTCCCGATCCGGGTCGAGCTCGACTCGCTCACCGCAGCCGACTTCGAGACGATCCTCACGCAGCCGAAGAACGCGCTGATCGAGCAGTACCGCCAGCTCTTACGCGTCGAGGGCGTCGAGCTCGAGTTCACCCCCGACGCGATCGCAGAGCTCGCGAAGATCGCGACCCAAGTCAACGACGTCACCGAAAACATCGGCGCCCGCCGGCTGCACACGGTCCTCGAAAAACTGCTCGAAGAGGTCAGCTTCGAGGCGCCTGAACGAACCGGGTCGCTCCGGATCGACGCGGATTACGTGCGCGAGCGGCTTGCGACGATCGCCGG
>JAFAMS010000446.1 GCA_019233165.1 Vulcanimicrobiota bacterium
TGCGAGGCCGAGCCGGGGATCGCCGTAGTTCGCAATCGCGCGCTCGAGTTCGCGCTTGCAGGTTTCGACTTCTTGGCGTTCCTCGACGACGACGAGCTCGCCTCGGAGCGCTGGCTTGCGGAGCTTGCGCGCGTGCAGGCCGCGACCGATGCAGACGCCGTGATCGGCCCGGTGACGCCGGAATACCCGCCGCATGCGCCGGCGTGGATCGCCGGCGGAGGGTTCTTCGAGCTGCCGACGTTCGAGGACGGCGCCGCGGTCGAGATGGGTTGGACCGGAAACTGCCTGATCCGCATGGCGACGGTGCGGCGTTTGGGTTTGCGCTTCAACCTTTCGTTCGGCCTGACGGGCGGCTGCGATTCGCTCTTTTTTGCAGAGTTGCTGCGCGCGGGAGGGAGCGTGCGCTATGCCGCCCACGCCGACGTACGAGAGCCGGTCCCCTCGAAGCGGCTCACCGCGCGCTACGTTCTCTTCAGGCGCGTGCGGATCGGAAACACGCTCGCGCGCTGCGATCGGATCGTCACGCCGACGCCGCGCGCGTTCGTGCGGCGGACGATTCTCTCGAGCTTGACGATCCTCTCGGGGCTGCTGCGGGTCGGCCCGCTCGCGCTGCGGGGAGGGAAGCGCGGAGCGATGTTCGCGGCACGTGACGTCGCGGCGGGTCTCGGCGTCCTTGCCGGGCTCGCGGGTGTCGTCGTCACGGAGTACAAGCGCCGCTAGGACGCGAAGCCATCTCGGGCTATGAGCGGCTCGAGCTACGTCCACGGCGCCGGCGACGTCCCCTTTATCGCCGAGACGATCGGCGCCCACTTCGATGCGATTGCGCGGCGCTTCCCCGACCGCGACGCGGTCGTCTCGCGTCATCAAGGGGTCAAGCTGAGCTACGCCGAGCTGCGTCATGCGACCGATGAATTCGCCCGCGGGCTCCTCGCGCTCGGCGTCAAGCACGGCGACCGTGTCGGGATCTGGTCGACGAACAACGTCGAGTGGGTGATCGCTCAATTCGCCACCCCGAAGATCGGCGCGATCCTCGTCAACGTCAACCCCGCCTATCGGACCTCGGAGGTCTCGTACGCGCTGCAGCAGAGCGGGGTGAGCGTCTTGCTCACCCAAGTCCGCCACAAGACGAGCGAATACGCGCGAATGCTCGCGGAGGTTCGCGAAGCGCTTCCGGAGCTGCGGACGATCGTCTTCATCGGCGACGACGCCCCGGACGTCGATCTCGGCGCTCTGCGCTGGAACGACGTTCGCGCGCGCGCCTCGGAGGTCGGCCCGGATACCCTCGCAGAGCGTCTTGCGCTCACGCAATTCGACGAGCCGATCAACATCCAATACACCTCGGGGACGACGGGCTTTCCGAAAGGCGCGACGCTCTCGCACCACAACATCCTCAACAACGGCTTCTTCATCGGTGAAGGCTGCGGCTACACGGAGCTCGATCGCGTCTGCATCCCCGTCCCGTTTTATCATTGTTTCGGGATGGTGCTCGGCAACTTGGCGTGCGTCACGCACGGTGCCGCGATGGTGATTCCGGCGCCGACCTTCGATCCGGCGGCGACGCTCGAGGCGGTCGTCGCGGAGCGCTGCACTTCCCTCTACGGCGTCCCGACGATGTTCATCGCGGAGCTCTCGCTTGCGGAGTTCGAGCGCTACGATCTCTCCTCGCTGCGAACCGGGATCATGGCCGGCTCGCCGTGTCCGGTCGAGGTGATGAAGCGCGTGCAGAACGAGATGCACATGCCGGAGGTCACCATCTGTTACGGGATGACCGAGACTTCACCGGTTAGCTTTCAAACCGGGAAGCACGACAGTCTCGAGAAGCGGACGACGACCGTCGGCCGCGTGCACCCTCACGTCGAATGCAAGATCGTCGACGAGCACGGGCGGATCGTGCCGCGCGGAACGCCGGGCGAGCTTTGCACGCGCGGCTATCTCGTCATGCTGGGCTATTGGGGCGATCCCGAGAACACCGCCAAAGCGATCGACTCCGCCCGCTACATGCACACGGGCGACGTGGCCGTGATGGACCGGGACGGATACGTCAACATCAGCGGCCGGATCAAAGACATGGTGATCCGCGGCGGCGAGAACATCTACCCGCGCGAGATCGAAGAGTTCTTGTACACGCACCCGGCGGTGAAGGACGTCTCGGTCATCGGCGTCCCCGATGCGAAGTACGGCGAAGAACTGTGCGCCTGGATCGTCCCGCATCCCGGCGCGAGCGTCGACCTCGAGGGCATCCAGGAGTTCTGCCGCGGGAAGATCGCGCACTACAAGATCCCCCGGTACGTCCGGATCGTCGAGGCGTTCCCGATGACCGTTACCGGGAAAGTCCAGAAGTTCAAGATGCGCGAGACGTCGATCGGCGAGCTCGGCCTGGAGTCGGCGGCGAAGATCGTTACCGCTTAGAGCTTTCGGATCCGCACGCCGGCGCCGCGCGATTCGCCGTCGCGGCCGAACGAGAACTCGCCGAGGATCGTCGCATACTGCGGCTTTGGGCCGCGTGCGGCCTGTGCGGCGATTTGCGCCGCGGCGTAGGTTCGCAGCACGTCGTCGCCGGCGGCGAGCCCCGTTCGCGCCCGGTACTCGCGCGCGATCGCTTTGACCGCCGGCGTCCGCGCGAGCGGGGCTGGTGCGGCTTCGTACACGTCGCCGAAGAGCGAGTCGATCCGCGCAGGATCGAAGCCGGGCCGCAGCACCTGCTCGAAGAGCCGCGAGACGTACAATCTGTCGGCGGCACGAGGTCCCATGAAGAGCATCGCCTGCTGCGCCGCGACGAACGTCGCGTCGGAGCTCGCGATGCAGCCTTCGACGAACGCATCGGCGCCGGGCGTTGCGGCCGACGCACGTCGCGCGTCCGGAGCGCGCGCCAGCATCAACTCGGCGCGCGCACTGCCGGCCGGCGTCCCATCGTCCAGGACGCATACTCGCGAGCCGTAGCGAACGGCGATTCGAGCGTACGCCGCGGCGACCAACTGACGGTCGGACGGCGCGACGTTCAAGAGGACGCCGGCAGGCTTGAGCTCGACCGTCGCGCCGGAGACGACGACTTGGGCTTCCGGCGGATTCGCGACGTCGATCGGCGCGCCGTGGCTGCGCAGGTCGTCGATCGCAAGCAGTGCCGCGTCGCGGTGCGGAAGACCTATCCCCAGCGTCAGTGACGCCGCGAGCGCGGCGAGAGCGAGCACGCTATTTCGGGGGCGGCATGTAGCGGTTTTTCTTGAGGGTCGCCATCCCGAACGACCCCGTGACTTCCTCGACGAAAAGCTTCGCGGCCGCAGCGTTCTTCGTCGCTTTGGGGACCGCGATCACGTAGGTCGAGACGACGTTGTACTTGTCCTCGATCGGGACGGCGAAGAACCGCGAAGGATCGACGTCGGACGCGAAGGTGATCGTCGCGTTCGCTTCTTTTCCGACCGCGTCGAGGACGTCGCTCCCTTTCTCTTTCTGCACGACGATGTTCTTGCGGATTTTTTCGACGAAGTCGACGCCCCACTCGGCCGCAGCCTTTTGGATGACTTGACTGGAGAGCGCCCCGACCGCCGAGCCCGGCGTCCCGAGCGAGAGCTTGACGCCCGGGTTCGCAAGATCGTGCAGCCCTGCGATCTTCAGCGGATTGCCTTTCGAGACCAAGATGATCTCTTTGTTCTGCAAGATCGGAATCGGGGTCTCGACGAGGTTCTTCACGCGCTCGACCGGGCCGCTCCCGGCCATGATGACGTCGGCCGGCTTCCCCTCGTCGACCATCGAGGCGATCGTCGAACCGCCGAGGTACTGCGGCGTCACGGTAACGTTCGGATGCTTCTTCTGAAAGTCGGCGATGATCGTATCGAACGATTTTTGCGCGTTCGAGGCGATGAGCGCGACGAGCTCGGTTTTGTCGGCGGCGACCGCCGGCGGAGCCAGGCCGAAGGCGAGGACGGCGGCGAGAGCGACCCCCGCTGCAGCCGCGACCGGCGCGGACGCGCGGTACTGCTTGATCTCCCACAGCCGCAGCGGACGCAGAACGCCGAGCGCCATGACCGCCGCGACGATGTTCAGAACCGCTGCGAGCGCAAGCGCGGCGGTCCAACTCCCGGTTGCGGCGGTGATGACGCTGGCGAGCGGGACGATCAGCGCCGCGGTCCCCTTCGCCGTGTAGAGCATCCCGTAATTTGTCGTCGCGTACTTTTGGCCGAAGTGATCGCGCGTCGTCGCCGGGAAGATGCTGTAGATCTCGCCCCACGCGAAGAAGACGAGCCCCGACAGCAAAACGAATGCGACCGGCGTCGTCCCGTACTTCATCAGTGCGAAGATCCCGATCCCTTCGAGCAGGAACGCGCCGAACATCGTCTGCTCGCGCCCGATCCGATCGGAGAGAAATCCCAGCAGCGGGCGCGTGATCCCGTTCATGATGTTGTTCAGCGAGAGCGCGTACTGCAGGGCCGGTGCGGTGATCGCGAAGATCGTGACCGGTATCGTGTCGATGTAATAGTCCTTGGCGATCGGCGCGAGCTGCGCGACCGCCATCAAGCCGCCGGCGCCGACCATCACGAACATCAAATACATGACGTAGAAGACCGGCGAGCGCAGGACTTCCGAAGGGGTGTAGTCGTGCGTCCCCTGCAGGACGCGCGCCGGCTTGTGGTCTGCGGGCTTGGTCTTCGGCGGCGTGACGAGGAAGAGCGATGCGAGCACGACGATCGTGCCTTGCAGGATCCCGAAGAAGAGGAAGGTGTGTTCGTAGCCGCTGCTCTTGATCATGTTCGTCAGCGGGATCACCGTGATCGCGGCGCCGGCGCCGAACCCCGCCGACGTGAGCCCGGCCGCGAGGCCGCGACGGCCCGCGAACCACTTGAGCGCGTTCCCGATGCACGTTCCGTAGACGATTCCGGCGCCGACCCCGGCGACGACGCCGCCCGCATACAGCATCCCTAGCGAGTGCGCTTGCGAGTCGATCACCCACGCGAGGCCGGCGAGGACGCCGCCGATCAATACCATGATCCGCGGACCGTACCGATCGACGAGCGCCGCCTCGAACGGGACCAGCCACGTCTCGACCAGGACGAAGACCGTGAACGAGACCTGAATCGCGGCGCGGCCCCAACCGTGTGCGGCGCCGATCGGATCGACGAAGACCGTCCATCCGTACTGATAGTTCGCGATCATCGCCATGCAAATAACGCCGGCGACGAGCTGGATCCAGGGGTTTCGCAGACCTCGGTACGCCGTTTGGTTTTCCATCGATCCTCCTAGATCGCGCCCGCGGCGCGCAGCCGGTCGATCGCCGCCCGGTCGTAACCGAGCTCGCCGAGGATCTCCTCCGAGTGCTCGCCGAGGAGCGGCGAGGATTCGATCTCGACCGGCGAGTCGGAGAGATTGAGCGGGCAGCCGACGGTGAAAAACGTCCCGCGCTGCGGATGCTCGACGCGCGCGATCATACCGCGCGCGCGCAGCGATTCGTCGTTGAGCAGCTCGCGCATATCGAGGATCGGCCCGCAGGGGACGTCGATCGCGTTGCACTTGGCGAGCACTTCGTATTTCGAGAACTTGCTCGTCCACGTTTCGATCACCGCGAACATCTCGTCGAGATGAGGGAGCCGGGCCTCGGGCGTTGCAAACGCCGGATCGGAGATCAAGTCTTCCCGGCCCATCTCCTTGCAGAGCGGCGCCCAAATCTGCGGCTGGACGATCATGTAGACGTAGTCGTTCGGGCCCCCCGGCTTGCACTTGAGCGCGGCGCCCGGTTGTCCGCCTCCGGACGCGTTCCCCGAACGCGGTACGACGCCGTTGAAGCTCTTGTTCGGGTACTCGCGCAGAGGGCCGTGCTCGAGACGCTGTTGATCGCGCATCTTGACGCGGCAGAGGTTGAGGACGGAGTCCTGCATCGCGCAGACGACGCGCTGTCCTCTTCCCGTCTTCGTTTCGCGCTGATAGAGGGCCGCCAGAATCGCCGCGACCGTGTGGATCCCGGTTCCGGAGTCGCCGATCTGCGCGCCCGTGCTCGTCGGCGGGCCCTCTTCCCATCCGGTCGTGCTCATCGCGCCGCCCATCGCTTGCGCGACCGTCTCGTAGGCTTTGGCGTCCTCGAATTTACCGGGCCCGAACCCTTTGATCGACGCGTAGGTGAGCCGCGGGTTCAGCTCCTGCATCCGCTCCCACGTGAAGCCTTGCCGGTCGAGCACGCCCGGCCCGAAGTTCTCGACGACGACGTCGCAGCGACGCAACAGCTCTTCGAAGACTTTTTTCCCGTCGGGATGCTTTGTGTTGAGCGTCAAGCTGCGTTTGTTGCAGTTGAGCATCGTGAAATAGAGACTGTCGACGTCCGGAAGGTCGCGTAGCTGCTGGCGGGTGATGTCCCCGCGCCCCGGGAGCTCGACCTTGATGACGTCGGCGCCGAGCCATGCCAGAATCTGCGTGCAAGACGGCCCGGCTTGGACGTGCGTCATATCCAGGACTTTGATCCCGTCGAGAGCTTTTGCCACAGCGGGGAATATTCAGGTCGCGCCGCCCCACCTTTTCCTGCCGAACGGAGCGATTATCTGTATTTTGCCGCTATAACCCCCGAGCGCTGGTTCGAGCTGAACGCCGGCCGCCTGACCGGCGCGGCGACGATCCTCGTCGTGACCTTCGTTGCCTCGTGGTTGGTCGGGAGGGCGATCGTCCGGTTCGGGACGCTGTTGCCGACCGCCCAAGCATCGTTGATTTCCAGCTTCGCACGGATCGCGGTGATCGCGATCGGGCTGACCGTCTTCCT
>JAFAMS010000494.1 GCA_019233165.1 Vulcanimicrobiota bacterium
CGCGGACCGTCGAGGGTCCGATCCACCGTTACACGTACGGCGCCGCCGCGCGACGAACGGCACGGCTCGCGCACGCCCTGCGCGCGCTCGGGGTCGATTTCGGCGACCGCGTCGCGACGCTCGCTTGGAACTCGTACCGTCACTTCGAGCTGTACTACGGGATCTCGGGTATCGGGGCGGTCTCCCATACCATCAATCCGCGCCTCCATCCGTCGCAGATCGCATATATCGTCAATCACGCGGCCGACAAGTTCGTCTTCGTCGACCTGACCTTCGTGCCGATCCTCGAAGCGATCGCGGCGCATTTGCCGACGGTTCGCGGCTACGTCATCATGACGGGAGCCCAGACGATGCCGCAAACGAAGCTTCCGAACGTCCTCTGTTACGAAACGCTCCTGGCGGAACAACCCGAGACGATCGAGTGGCCGGAGTTCGACGAGCGCACCGCCTCGTCGATGTGCTATTCGTCCGGCACGACCGGCGAGCCGAAAGGGGTGCTGTACTCGCATCGCTCGACGGTCATTCACGCGCTCGCCGCGTGCAGCGCCGAACGCTCGCGCCGAACCGAAAGCAACCGCTGCGTGATGCCGATCGTCCCGATGTTTCACGTCAACGGCTGGGGGATTCCGTACACGGCGCCGATGCTTGGGACGAAGCTCGTCCTCAATGGGCCGGCCTTCGAACCCGAAGCCCTGTACGATTTGATGGAGACTGAAGGCGTAGCCTCCGCCGGTGCGGTCCCGATCATCTGGATTCGATTGCTGGCGTATCTCGAAAAAACCGGCAAAAACCTGACGACGCTGCGATCGCTCGCAGTCGGGGGTTCGGCCGCACCGCCGGCGCTGATCGAAGCGTTCGAACGGCGCGGGATCGACGTGATTCACGGGTGGGGAATGACCGAGACCAGCCCCGTTTGCACGACGGGCGCTCTGAAGGCGAAGCATTACGATTCTCCGGAGCGTCTGGCGTATCAAATGAAGGTCGGCCGCTGCGTGTACGGCGTCGAGATGAAGATCGTCGATCCGGCCGGCGCGGCGCTGCCGCACGACGGCGTCGCCCAAGGCGAACTCTGCGTGCGGGGACCGTGGGTCCTCAGTTCCTACTACGAGAACGCCGAGGCGAGCGCGCACGCGTTCACCGAGGACGGCTGGTTCCGGACCGGCGACATCTGCACGCTCGACCCCGATGGCTATCTTACGATCACCGATCGTGCCAAAGATCTGATCAAGTCGGGCGGGGAATGGATCAGCTCGATCGATCTCGAGAACGCCGTGCTCGGCCACGACGAGATCGACGAAGCGGCCGCGATCGCGATCCCCCATCCGGAGTATTCCGAACGCCCGCTGCTCGTCGTGCGTCGGCGCGCAGGGAGCGCCCTCGACCGCGCGGCAATCTTAGCCTACCTTGCAACGAAGGTCGCCAAATGGTGGCTCCCCGACGAGATCGTTTTCGTCGAGGAGATGCCGTACACCGCGACCGGAAAGATTTCGAAGAAGACGTTGAGAGAGCGTTATAAAGACGCCGGCGTCGCCGGTGGCGCGCGATGATCGCCGAAGCGCGTCCGCGCGTGGCGGAGCTGCGCGAGAAGTTGCTCGCCTTCATGGACGAGCACGTGTACCGCAGCGAGCTGCGCTACGAAGACGAGCTGACCAGCGCGAAATCGCGCTGGACGATCCCGCCGGTGATGGAGGAGCTCAAGGCGAAAGCGCGCGCCGCCGGCCTGTGGAATCTCTTTCTTCCCGAGAGCGAGTACGGTGCCGGTCTCACGAACGCCGAGTACGCACCGCTGTGCGAGATCATGGGCCGGTCGTTGATCGCCTCCGAGGCGTTCAACTGCAGCGCGCCCGACACCGGGAACATGGAGGTTCTCGTCCGCTACGGGAACGACGAACAGAAGAAGCGCTGGCTCGAGCCGCTTCTGCGGGGTGAGATTCGCTCCGGATTCGCGATGACCGAGCCCGACGTCGCGTCTTCGGACGCAACGAACATCCGCTCGGCGATCGTTCGCGACGGCGACGACTACGTCATCAACGGGCGAAAATGGTGGACGTCCGGTGCTGGGGACCCGCGCTGCAAGATCTTGATCTTCATGGGGAAGACCGACCCCGACGCACCCAAGCACTTGCAGCAGTCGATGGTCCTCGTCCCCGTCGACGCACCCGGCGTTCGGATCGAGCGCCAGCTCTCGGTTTACGGCTACGACGACGCTCCGCACGGGCATTCGGAGATCAGCTTCAATAACGTGCGCATCCCGCGCAGCAACGTGCTCTTGGGTGAAGGCCGCGGGTTCGAGATCGCGCAAGGCCGCCTCGGCCCGGGGCGGATCCACCACTGCATGCGCGCGATCGGCCTGGCGGTACGCGCGCTCGAAGCGATGTGCGCGCGCGTCAAGGAGCGGCGCACGTTCGGTAAGGCGATCGCCGAGCACGGCGTCGTCATGGAGTGGATCGCAAACTCGCGGCTCGAGATCGATCAGGCGCGGCTCTTGACGCTCAAGGCCGCCGAGATGATGGACACCGTCGGCAACAAGGTCGCCAAAGCCGAGATCGCGATGATCAAGGTCGTCGCGCCGCGGATGGTCGTGAACGTTCTCGACCGCGCGATCCAAGCCCACGGCGGCGGCGGCGTCTCGCAAGACTTCTTCCTCGCGCGCGCGTGGGCGCACGCGCGGACGCTTCGGCTCGTTGACGGACCCGACGAAGTCCATCTCGCGCAGCTCGCCCGAATCGAGCTGAAGAAGGGTTAAGCCGGCCGGATGGAGTTTCCGTGGCCCGGGCGGCTGACACCGGAGGTCGTCGCAAGCTTCTACGCCGCCGGTGACTGGGTTTCGACGACCGCGAACGAACGGCTCGATGCGCTCGCGCTCGAGCGCCCCGGTGCATTCGCGCTCGTCGATCGTCGCCGGCGGCTCACGTACGCCGGCTACCGCGAAGAGGCTGAGAACCTTGCGGCGCTCTTCGTGCGGCTCGGGCTCGGCCGCGACGACGTCGTCGCAATTCAACTCCCGAATTGCGTCGAGTTTGCCGTGGCGATCAACGCCGCGATGCGCGCCGGTATCCCGTTCTGTCAGTTCCATCACGGCTTTCGCTCGAAGGAAGTCGAGTTCGTCCTGCGGTTCAGCCGCGCCCGCGCCGCGATCGTGCCGCATGGATCCGGCGGTTTCGACTACGTCGCGATGCTCGCGTCGCTGCGCGGGAGTCTTCCGCATCTCGAGCACGTCATCGTCGTCGGCGAGTCCGTTCCTGACGGCTGCATCGATTTTCGCGCCGAAGCTTCGAGGCGGGCCGGTGCGGGCGAGCTCGAGCTGCTCCGGCTACGTAGACCGAAGGCGGACGACCTTTGCCGCATGGCGTTCACCTCGGGGACGACCGGCGATCCCAAAGCAGTCGTTCACACGCACAACACCTCGAATGCGACATCGCGCTCGTCGGCGCGCGATCAAGCGATGTCCGGGGAGAGCGCGATGTTGCTGTTTCTGCCTGTCGGGCTCAACTGGGGACTCGGCTGCACGAAACAGACCTTGCATGCGGGCGGCAAGATCGTCTACATGGAGAAGTTCGACCCAAGCGAAGTGTTGCAGCTCGTCGAGCGCGAGCGAATCACGCATTTCGTGACCGCGCCGGCAAGCCTGATCGCACTCATCGAAGCGGTCGCCGCCGGCGGCCGCGCCGACCTCTCTTCGCTCGAAGCGATCGTCTCGGGCGGTGCGTCGTGCCCGGTCGAAGTCTTGCGCGAAGCGCGGCGTACGCTCGGCGTCCCGGTCGTCGAGATGTACGGGATGCTCGAGTCGGGCGTGCAGGCGCGAACGTTTCCCTCCGACGATCCCGCGGCGGTCGCCGGGACGGTCGGGCGTCCGGTGCGCGAAGCGAGGGTGCGGGTTTGCGACGAGCGCGATCGAGCGCTGCCTGCAGGCGAGATCGGCCAGATCGAGTGCTTCGGTCCCTCGGTGATGCTCGGCTACTACGAGAACTCAGAAGCCGACGCGCGCGCGTTTTCGGCAGACGGCTACCTGCGCACCGGAGATCTCGGAGTCTTCGACGAGCGCGGGTTGCTGCGGATCGCCGGCCGCACGAAAGAGATGATCATTCGCGGCGGTGCCAACATCTATCCGCGCGAGATCGAGGAGGTGCTCTTCGCGCATCCGGCGATCGCCGACTGTGCCGTCGTCGGCGTTCCGCATCCGCGGCTCGGCGAGACGGCGGTCGCGTGCGTCGTTCTTCGGCCGGGGGTCTCGCTTGCGTTTGAGGAGCTGATCGCGTTCCTCGAGCCGCGGGTCGCCCGCTACAAACTTCCCGAGCGCTTGGTGATCGTCGACGATCTCCCGCGGACGCCGACCGGGAAGGTACAAAAAAAAGCGCTCGGCGCGCTCGTCGGTGCGAGCTGATGGACCTCGGGCTCAAAGGAAAGGTCGCGATCGTCTGCGGCTCGGGTCAAGGGATCGGCTTTGCGATCGCGCGCGAGCTCGCACAGGAAGGTGCGCTCGTCACGATCACCGCGCGCAAAGCCGACAAGCTCGCGCAGGCCGCCGAACGCATCGCGGAAGCGACCGGCAGCGAGGTCTTCGCGATCCCCGGCGACTGGACGAAACCTGCGGACAACGAACGCGTCGTCGAAGAGACCGTCGCGAAGCGCGGCCATTTGGAGATCCTCGTCAACAACGACGGCGCGCCCCCACTCGGCGACCTGATCGGGTTCGACGACGCGGCCTGGCAAAAGGCGCTCGAGCGAAATTTTCTCTCCGCGGTTAGGATGACGCGCCTCGCGATCCCGCACATGCGGCGAGCCGGCTGGGGACGGATCGTCAACGTCACCGCGACTTCGGCGAAGTCACCGATCCCGCAATACGGTCTCTCCGTCGCAACGTGGGCGGGGCTTTTCGGCTTTGCCAAGACGCTCTCGCTCGAAGTAGCCGCCGACGGGATCACGATCAACACGATCATGCCCGGCCGGATAGAGACCGAGCGTCTGGAGGTCGTGCTC
>JAFAMS010000321.1 GCA_019233165.1 Vulcanimicrobiota bacterium
CGCAGGCGGGGGCGCGCTACGCCGTCTTTCACTGCATGGACCTCTCCGACGAGAACACACCGTACTACGAGAGCCTGGATCTGCATCAAGCCGCGCATCCTCAAGCGCTCCTCGCGCTCGACCTCAACGACGCCGAGCTCGATCCCGCGCACGGCGCGCCGGTACGGCTCCGCATCCCGACGCAGCTCGGCTACAAGAGCGCGAAGTGGGTCCGGCGGATCGAACTCGTCGCCTCGTACGACCGCATCGGGGGCGGGAAGGGCGGCTACTGGGAAGACAACGGGTACGAGTGGTACGCGGGGATTTAGCGCGACTTTAACGGATCGAGAAAATCAGCGCGTAGCGCACGTTCCCGGTCGCCGCAGGCGGCGGATCGACGCTGAGCCGATACGAGCCCGAAACCGGGAGTGCGAGCGACTTTCCCGAGACGACGGTGACCGATGCGGCGCCGTCGTCCGCGTTCTGCGTCAAGAACAGCGCGAGCCCGGAGGGCGTCGCGCCGGTGATCGTGAGCTGCTGGCCGGCTTGCGCCACGAACGTGTAGACGTCGCCCCAGTCGAGCGAGATCGTCCCCGCCAGCTTTGCAGACGACACACCGGGTACGAAGCGGACAGGGATATCGGACTTGCGGGCGTTCGTATCGTTGCGCACGCGCCACGATGCAATCGGGACATATTTTCCGTCCTGCCCCGCGTACCGCGTGCCTGCGGTGATGAGGGCGCTGCTGTGCGCCGTTGCGATGACGTCCGGCCATCCCGAGCCGCGGGGCTCGGTCGTGACGGCGATCGCGAAGCTCGCGAGCGCCTGCCGCGCGTCCGTCCCGTCGACGCGATACACCCAGAAGGGGCAGTTCTGCGCGCCGCAGACGCAGGGGGCCTGAATCTCGACGAGCGCGAGGCGCCGTAGTTCCGAGATCGACTTGACGCTGACGCCCTCTCGTAAGGCTTTCGGATCTTTCTTGAGGCACGCTGCAACGTCCGCGTCGTCGCGCGCGACGGCACGGAGTGCCTGGTCCGGCGAGAGCCACGGAACGTTCGCCGAAGCCGCGCCGAAGAGCGCGACGGCGAGGACGTAGATCGAGAGCCTAGGCCATGAGCTGCGCAACGGTGCGGTCTACGAGCTCGTCCTGCGAGTCGCCTTCGACGATCCGCTGCAACTTGCCGTTGCGGTCGAAGATCAGCTGCGTCGGCCAGTACTCGATCCCGTACGCGTCCCACAGCTTGTTGTCGTTGTCGACTGCGACCGGCCATACGATCCCCTGACGTTTGAGGTTTGCGACGACGTTTGCGCGGTCGCGCTCGTAGGGCGTCTCCGGCGTGTGGATGCCGACGATCGTAAACTGCGAGCCGGACTTCGTGCGGTGGAGCGCGCGAAGGTTCGGCGTGACGTTCTGGCAGTTGTAACAGCCGAAGGTGAAGACGTCGACGAGGACGACGCGTCCGCGCAAGCTTTCCGCGGTCGGACGAACGTCGAGCCATTTGTCGTAGCCGAGAATCGGTTCGAGCGTACGCGCACCCGCGGCGCGCGCGGCGCCCGGGACGAGGAGCGCCGCGAGGCTCAGGCCGGCGACGAGCGCGTTCGCGCGGGTGATTCGTTCCATCTCAATTCCTCCGCAGCAGCGTGAACCTGCCGTTTTTCTCATTGCGGATGCGCCCGTCGCGCACCAGATTCGCGATCTCGACGGTGACCGTCTCGCGCGTGCTCCCGATGAGCGAGGCGATGTCGGCGTGCGTCAGCCGCACGTCGATCGTCGTCCCGTCTGCCTTGGCGACGCCGTGCTCGGCCGCGAGCCGCTCGAAGAGATGGAGCAGCCGGTCCGGGACGCGCGCGTACGCCAGGTCTTCGATCGTCGCCGAAGCGTTCGTCAAGCGCTCGTGAACGATTTTGGCGACGTTGAGCGCGAGCTCCGGGTCGCGGGAAAGCAGCTCGAAGAGATCTTCCGCGCGCGCCGTGCAGAGCAGCGACTCTTCGAGCGTCGTTGCGACCGTCGTGCGCTCGGCGGCCTCGAAGAGCGTCTCCTCGCCGAAGATGTCGCCGGCGCCCAGAATTGCGACCGTCACCTCTTTGCCGTCGGGTGTGATCCGCGAGATGCGGACCTTCCCTTTCTTGACGAGATAGACGAGCCGCGTCGGATCGCCTTGGTCGAAGACCGGCGTCTTCGCCGGATAGAGAACCGTCGTGAAGATGTGCGCGGTGTCCGCGGCCCGCTCGTCGGCGCCGGAGAACAACCGGTTGTTCTTCAGATAAAAGACCTTGTTCTCGACCTGCGCCGTGCTCATCGCCCTATTCTACGAAACGAGGACGAGGTGTTTCGGTAAGGGGCCTTACGCCCTCTCCCTCCGCGCTGAGCTCGGCAAGGCGGGCTCGAAGCCTCGCGTTCTCTTCCCGCAGGACCATCAGCTCTTCCAAATGCTCGGCGAGTTCGCGTGTCCGTAAGCTCGAAAAGCCGACGGCGGCGCCGGTTGCAAGCCGCTCGAGCGCCCGCACCTCGTCGACGTCGATGTCCACCCCGCTCTGCTCGACCCCGTACACAGCGATGAATGGGGCGCCCGCGTCGACTTCGATCGGAACGGCCACGCGCGGCGTGACGGCTCGCAGGTCGGGCGACCATCCGATCCAATCGCGCTCGCGCAAAAACTCTGCGATCCCCAGCCGCGCGACGCGCTGCAGGGTCGGATCGTCCGAGGGAACCCAAGCTGCGCTCGGCGGCCAATGCGCGTCGGCAACGATCACGTAGCGGTCACCGCGCAGCTCGAAGAGCGCGGCACAACGCAGGTCGAGCGCCTGCTGTACCTCGGAGGTGAGCGCGTACTCGATGCGTTCCCGGTCGATCGCGTGCGGCAGCTCGCGTGCGATCGCGTCGAGGCGGTCGTGCGCGTCGAGCCGGTCGCGAAACATCAGGCGGTCGACGACGAACCGGATTCCGTCGCGAATCTTGCCGAAGAAGGTGCCGAAGACCAGCGTGATCGCGATGATGATCGCGTACGCGAGGTTCGTGTTCATCACGAACCAGTAGCTGAAACCCTCTTCCATGAGTCCGATGACGCAGACGATCGCGGTCGTCATTGCGGCGTAGACGATCGCGCGGTTGACGAAGAAGTCGATTCCCAAGATGTGGTAGCGCGTGACCCCGTACGAGACCGCGAACGCCGGGAGAATTGGAAGCGCGAGCAGCGCGACGTACTGGTAGTACTTGAGCGTTCCGGGATAAAACCGCTCGGCAACGAGCTCGCCTAAAACGGCGATCATGAACGCGACGACGACCCAGGCGACGCGGACTTGGTCGGCGCCTCGAGTCCGGAACAGCGTGATCACAAAAACCAGAATCGCGAGCACCGCAATCGTCGTCTGGAGGACCGCGTAGGCGTGGGCCGCCGGATTCGCGTTTGTCCAAGCGCCGTACGTGGGGCCGATGTCGCTCCACAGGAACAGCACCGAACTGATGAGCCAAACGATCCCGGCGATGCCGTCGGCGGGGATTCGCCACCGCGTCGGGATGTCGCGTGGGAAACCGAGCGCGAACATGAACAGACCGATCCCGGCGCCGGCGACCAGGACGTCGTTGACCATGTCGACGATCATCCGCCACGGATAGTCGAGCCAGATGTTCGTCAGCGCGTTCGGGTAGACGTCGCCGCCGACGACGAAGTGAAAGAAGCCGAGGGTCGCGCGGTTCGGCCGAACGATCGCCAGCAACATCCCGATCGCAATCGTGATGAGAGCGACGATCTCGCGCAAGAGAATGACGCCCCGCGTCGCGAGGCTCTCGGCGACCCCCTTGATCTCGACAGACATGCGCACTCGGTCGCGGACGATCGACATGTGACGGATCGGGTTGTACGCGCTGTAGGTGCGCCCGATCAGCCCGCCTTTACGGTCGGCCTGCGCGAAGTCTTTGACGAGGACCCGATCGCCGAGCCGCAAGCCGGCTTTCTCCGCGGGCGAGTCGGGGAAGATCGTCGTGATCGTTCCCGTCGTGTCGGTATAATATCCGAAGACGTAAATCGGCCAGACGATGCGGAGGGAATCCGGCAGCGTCCGTGCGAGCGCGAAGAAGCCGATGACGAAAACGAACGCAATGCGAGCGATCTGGACCCGCGAGAGGACGGTGTGACGCTCGGGGGCGTGAAAGTGCATCTACATCCTGAACACGCCGAAGGTCGTATCGGCAAGCGGCCCCCGCCGGGCCGCGCGCAGGCCGAGCGCCAGGACGCGGCGGGTGTCGAGCGGATCGATGACCCCGTCGTCCCACAGTCGCGCGGTCGAATAGTACGGGCTTCCCTCCGCCTCGTATTTCTCGAGGATCGGCGCCTTGAACGCGCGCTGGTCCTCCTCGGTCATCGCGCTTCCGTTTTTCTCCCGGTCCGCGTCCATCCGCACCGTCAGCAGCGTCGATGCGGCCTGCTCGCCGCCCATCACGGAGATCCGGGCGTTCGGCCACATCCAAAGCTGCCGCGGCGAATACGCTCGGCCGCACATGCCGTAATTGCCCGCACCGAAACTGCCGCCAAGGATTACGGTGAATTTCGGAACCTCGGCGCAGGCGACGGCCGTGACGAGCTTCGCGCCGTCTTTTGCGATCCCGCGGTTCTCGTATTCTTTGCCGACCATGAATCCGGTGATGTTCTGAAGGAAGACGAGCGGCGTCCCGCGCTGGACGCAGAGCTCGATGAAATGCGCGCCCTTGTCGGCGCTCTCGCTGAAGAGGATTCCGTTATTCGCGAGGATTCCGACCGGGTGTCCGTCTAGACGGCCGAAGCCGCAGACCAGCGTCGTCCCGTAGCGCGCTTTGAACTCGTGCAGCGCCGAGCCGTCCACGATGCGCGCGATGACTTCGCGCACGTCGTAGCCGACGCGCGTGTCGCGCGGAACGATCCCGTAGAGCTCGCGCGGATCGTGCAGCGGCGGGACCGGCGCCTCGCACTCCCATTTGATCTCCGGCGGAGCACCGAGATTCGCGACGATCTCGCGGATGATCCCGAGCGCGTGCTCGTCGTCGTTCGCGAAGTGATCGGCAACGCCCGAGATGCGCGTATGGACGTCGGCGCCGCCGAGCTCTTCCGCGGTGACGATCTCACCGGTCGCGGCTTTTACGAGGGGCGGCCCGCCGAGAAAAATCGTTCCGTTGCCGCGGACGATCACGGTCTCGTCCGACATCGCCGGTACGTAGGCGCCGCCCGCGGTGCACGATCCCATCACCGCTGCGATTTGCGGGATCTTCTTCGCCGACATCCTTGCCTGGTTGTAGAAAATCCGTCCGAAGTGCTCGCGGTCGGGGAAGACCTCGGCTTGCAAGGGCAAGAATGCGCCGCCCGAATCGACGAGATAGATGCACGGCAACGCGTTCTGCTCGGCGATCTCTTGCGCGCGCAGATGCTTCTTCACCGTGATCGGGTAGTACGTTCCGCCTTTGACCGTCGCGTCGTTCGCGACGACGATGCAATCGCGGCCGCCGACGAGCCCGATCCCGGTCACGATTCCGGCGCTCGGTGAGGCGTCGTCGTACATTCCGTTCGCGGCGAGCGGCGAGAGCTCGAGGAAGGCGCTTCCCGGATCGGTGAGACGCTCGATGCGCTCGCGGGCGGTCAGCTTGTTGCGCGAACGGTGGCGCGCGACCGCCTCCGCCCCGCCACCCCCCTGGACCGCAGTCAGACGCTCGCGCAGCTCCACGACCAGCTCTTGCATCGCCGCCGCGTTCTGTTCGAACGTCGTTTGCCGCGCGTCGACGTGACTCTCGAGAACCGCCATCCTCAGCCTTTCCCGCTTCCCGGCTCGTTCGCCCGGAGAAGTCTCATCATCTCTTCAAGCGAGAGGCGGGAGCGACCGCTACGATTGGGACGACCACGGCCCCGATTGCAGCCGTTTGCCGGAGTTTGCCCATGCTCGTTCAGTCCGCCTCACCGTATCGGCCCGCTGGGACGCTCGATCCGTCGACCGCGCTCCTCCCCTATCGCGGACCGTGGAATGCGCGCAAGGCCGCGCACCTCTTGCGTCGAGCCGGCTTCGGAGGCTCCGCATCGGAGCTCGCCGCCTTCGCGGCACTCTCGATGGATGGCGCCGTCGACCGCTTGATTCACTTTCCGAACGCCGGCGGACTCCCGCCGGCTCCGGAGCTCGCCGACGACCGTCCTAATCGAGCTCTCATGCGGGCGTTCGCGAACGCCAACGCGCAGGGGCCGCAACCGCAGAATCAGATCGTGCGAACGTTTGCTGCCCCGCCGCGCCCCGATCCGCTCGGACTCTCGAATCAAATGATGGCGGAGGCGCCGATGCCCGGCGCGACGCCCGCTGCGCAACCCGCCGAGGCGAATCCCGCGATCAAGCAATTCGTCAAGAACCACGTTGCCAATTCGGTCGCGCTCATGCAATGGTGGCTCGGCCGGATGATTGCAACGCCGGCGCCGCTCCAAGAAAAGATGACGCTGTTCTGGCACGGGCATTTCACGACCGCGTATCAGGGCAAAGGGATCACCGCGCAGGACGTCCTGCGCCAGAATCAGCTGTATCGCAGCTTCGCGCTCGGCAATATTCGACAACTGACGCTCGCCGTTTCGCAGGATCCGGCGATGCTCAAGTATCTCGACAACCGCGCCAGCCGTGCCGAGCATCCGAACGAAAACTACGCGCGCGAGCTCATGGAGCTCTTCACGCTCGGCATCGGCAACTACACGGAGCAGGACGTCCGGGAATCGGCGCGCGCCTTTACCGGATGGACGATCGGGCCGGGGGACGAGTTCGTCTTCAACCGCCGCTTTCACGACGAAGGGGTGAAGACGTTCTTGGGACGCACCGGAAATTTCACCGGCAGCGATATCGTCGACATCATCTTCCAGCAGCCGGCAGCCCCGAAATGGTTCGCGACGAAGCTGCTCGAGTTTTTCGTCTACAGCGACCCCGAGCCGGCGCTGGTCGACGGCGTGGCGGCGCTGCTCAAGAAAAACAACTTCGAGCTCGCGCCGGTGATGTCGACGCTCTTGCGGAGCGAGGTCTTTCACTCGGAGCGTGCCTATCGCGCGCTGGTGAAGAGTCCGACCGAATTCATTGTGGGCACGTACAAGCTCTTCGGCCTCTCCGAGATCGCGCCGCCGGTCCTCGGAGCGATGAACCGCATGGGGCAGCGCTTGTTCTACCCGCCGAACGTCAAGGGCTGGGACGGCGGCGAAGCCTGGCTCAACAGCGCGACGCTGCTCAGCCGCGAGAACTTCGCGAGCGCCGTTTGCCAGAATCCCGACATGATGCGCAATGCGACGTGGCTGACGCAGAAC
>JAFAMS010000541.1 GCA_019233165.1 Vulcanimicrobiota bacterium
CTTACCCGGGATGCTGTAATCGATCAGCGGGACCGCCAGGACCAGTCCGATCACGCCTCCCAGAACGATGGTGGCATTGGCCATGAACTGGCGGCGGCTTTGCTCCTCGGGCGTCCCCGGGTCTTTATAGGACTCGGCGTGTGCCTCCACGACTTTTGTCTGACCTCCAAACGCGCCCCCCACGTGAGCCGATTGCTCGGGCGCGACCGAAGTCACTTTGCCGTGATGGAAAGATACCCTACGACGAGCAGCTCACGCTGATGTGTCTCGCCCATTCGGGCGGCGGCTGGCTGTATGCAGCGTACTGGGGCCATTCGTCGTAGGGATTGCGAAGGACGTGCAACAGCCGCGCGATCTCGCCGAAGTCCTTGCGCTGTGCGGCCTCGATCGCAGTTTGCGCCAAGTAGTTTCGCAGCACGTACTTCGGGTTGACGCGATCCATTCGCGGCCTCCGCGCGGCATCGACGCTCCCCTCACGAACGAGTCGGGCACGATACCGTCCGAGCCATGCGTCGATCCGCTCGCGGTCCGTGAAGTTGCTCGCAAACGCTTCGGCAGATTCGCCGGGCTCGAGCGTCACGGTGGCGAGCGCGCGCCACGTGTTGGTATAGTCGGCGCGGTCGAGCTCCATCGCTTGCAAGAGATCGCCCAAGAGGATGGCGTCGTCGTCCTGCGCGGTCTCGAGCCCGAGTTTCGCGCGCAGCTCTTCGAGGAACGCCTGGCGGAAGAGCGGTTCGAACGTTCCCAGCGCCTCCCTCGCCGGTTCGAGCTCGACCAGTTCGCCGAGCGCCTCCGCGAGCGCGTAGCAGTTCCACAACGCGATCGTCGGCTGACGATCGAACGCGTACCGTCCGGTCTCGTCGGAGTGATTGCAGACGAATCCCGGGTCGTAGGCGTCGATGAAGCCGTACGGTCCGTAATCGAGCGTCAAGCCGAGGATCGACATGTTGTCGGTGTTCATCACGCCGTGTGCGAAGCCGACGGCTTGCCAGCGCGCGACGAGCCGCGCCGTCCGCGCGACGACTTCGCGCAAAAGGGCGAGATAGGGCGCCGGGCTATCGCGCAGCTCGGGATAGAAGTTCTCAATGACGTAGTCCGCGAGCGCGCGAACGAGCTCGGGCCAGCGGCGATAATGAAAGACCTCGAAGGACCCGAACCGGACGTGGCTCGGCGCGAGCCGCGTGAGGACCGCAGCCGTTTCGCGATGCTCGCGAAAGACCGGCTCGTCGCTTCCTACGACGGACAACGCGCGCGTCGTGGGGATCGCGAGCGCGTCGAGCGCCTCGCTGCACAAGAACTCGCGGATCGTCGAGCGGAGCACGGCGCGTCCGTCCGCAAAACGCGAGAAGGCGGTCAGACCCGAGCCTTTGAGCTGCCATTCGAAGCCCTCGACCTCGCCGAGCGTGATTGCGCGGCCGTCGCCGAGCTGTGGCACGTACGAGCCGAATTGATGCCCGGCGTAGATCGCCGCGAGCGGCTCGGTCCCCTCCGGGAGGAGATTCCCGGCGCCGAGCGCGACGAACTCGGGGTCGCTGCGAATGCTCGCAGGTTCGATGCCGAGCATTCGCGCCGCATCGTCCGAGACGGCGACCAGATAGGGGTCCGGGAGCGGCGTCGGCCGGCGCGACTCCCAAAATTCACCGGGAAGCGTTGAGAATCGGGGCCGCTTAAACTTTATACGAGTGGAGACCACTGATCCAGATGTTGACCCCGAGATAACAGAACACGATCGTCGCGAAACCGAAGATCGAGATCCATGCCGCGCGCACTCCCCGCCAGGCGTTGCGGGTGTGCAGATGCATGTACGACGCGTAGACGATCCACGATACGAGCGCGGCCGTCTCTTTGGGATCCCATTGCCAATAGGCGCCCCACGATTCTTTCGCCCACATCGCGCCGGTGATGATCCCGATCGTCAAGAGCGGTAGACCGACTCCGACGATCCGATAGGTCATCACGTCGAGTTGCGCGAGCGTCGGCAGCGAGCCGAGCCAAAGCGCAACCGCGTCGCCTCGCTCGGCCGCGGCTGCGAGCGCGGGGGTATCGCCGCGGCGCGCGCCGACACGGACGCCGCTTTCCGCATCGTCGAGCGCCGCGTATGCGCTTGCGGCCGAGATCGGTATCGAGGCACCGGTCGAGCCGGCGGCCGCCGCGTGCACGACGCCCCCGCGCCGATACTGCGCCTCGGCGTAATATTTTATCAGGTACAGAAGCGAGACGACGAAGCTCACCATGAACGAAGCGTAAGCCGAGATCACGAGCGGGACGTGAATCTTGATCCAGTACGACTGCAGCGCGGGAACCGGCGGCATGAACCCTTCGTTCCACGTCGTCGCATAGCCGAGGGCGATCGCCGCGATCAAGAGCACGAAGCCGCCGGCGAACCACAGACGGTAACGAAACGCGAAGATCGTGAAGATCAAGACGCCCATCGCCGAGAAGAGCGAAAGCGAGCCGTAAAGATTCGTGAGCGGCCAAATTCCCGAGATCGCCCAACGCGTCCCCAGCTCGGCGAACTGCGCGGCGCAGCCTACGATTGCAAGCGGAATCCCGATTCGCCTCAAGCCTTCGTTGCGGGTGAGGAAGTAGGCGATCAGCGCCAGCGCGCCGGCGACGTACGCGGCGATCGCTATCGCAAGAAGGATCTGATCTAATTGCATCGGCCGAGCGCTCCTACCAACTCGCGGAACTGATCTTCGAAGACATCATAACCTTTCACCGTCGTCGCCGCCACGCCGAGCTCCCACTTGCTTCCGTTCCCTATCAGGCGCAAGAACAAGCGCGCCGGCAAGAAGTAGAAGGCGATGCAGAGTCCGGAGAGCAGGACGAACGCGCCGATCCCGACCAGGACCATTCCGGGATCGTATCGGTACTGAATACCGCTGTAGACGACGAAACGAGGCGCGGAGAGCCGGAAGCCTCGGCCTAAGTCGATCGAACCGCCGATCGGCAGCAGGGCGGCGCCGAGAACGCGCTCGCCGTCGACGATGCGGACGACGACGCCGGGATCGTTCGGGCGCGGATCGTTCGTCGCGCGGCCGGTTTTGCGATCGATCGTTCCAACGAACTGCGAATACTCGATTCCGCGGCCGGGACCGACCTCGAGCGCTTGCCCTTCCTTTAAGAAGCCGGCGGGGACGCCGGCAATCGGCTTCCCGTTGCGCAGCAAGCTGAACTCGGTTGCGAAGCCGTACGTCGCCTGATAGTAGAGCGTCCCGTCGATGTCGAGCGGCTGGTTCACGCGGATCGTGGCGTCGCGCCAGACGTTGTCGCGCCCGGCATATCGAACCTGGGAGACGTAGTCGATCGGTTGGTAGATGAGCCCGCTCTTGGTTTTGATCGGATCGAACCGGTAGCCGAAGTGCTCGAGCCGTATCCGCGCGCCGGTCTGCGGGATCGTTTGCGTTTCGCCGGTCACGATCGCGGTATCGCCGCTGAAGCCTTGTGCCCAATACCAGGTCGTCCCCGCGGTAATGATCGCGAAGCCGATGTGCGCGACGAGGACGCCGCGTCGCGCCCAGTTGTGCTTGTCGGCGAAGGTCCATTCCTCCCCGCCGAACTCGCGTTTGCGGATCTGCCAGCCGCGCTCGCGCAAGAAGCGCTCGAGCCGCTCGCGGATCGTGCTCTCTTCTCCTTCGAGCGCGAGCGTTGCGTTGAGCGGGATGTGCTCGATTCGGACAGGACGCAGCGGCGGGAGGCGCGCGGGGATCACGCGACGGAACGTGCAGACCGCGAGCGAGGCGACGATCGCTCCGATGACGCCGACGTAGAGCGTCCCGTGATAGATGTTGTCGAGATGGAGCCGCAGCACCAGGCGCGCGAGCGCCGGCGAGTAGTTGGTCCAATAAAACTGCGGATCTTTCCCTTGGTCGACGATCACGCCGATCAGCGTCAGGAAACCCCACACGGCAAAGAGCGAGACCGCGAAGTAGATGCTCGAAAAGAGCCGGAGCAAGTCTTCGAGCGTCTCCCGAGCGCCTGCCCGGAGCTGCTCTACCGCGGCAGCCATTGTGCTACGTTATGCCGAGGACGATTCGTGCTGCCACGACCGTTCCAGCAACAAGATCACCCAAATACTGGCTTCGTAGAGCACGAACAACGGCGCCGCCATCAGCATCATCGTCGTCGGTTGCCCGTCGGGGGCCGCGACGCCGCCGATCAGGAGCGAGGCCATGATCGCGTAACGGCGGTACGTCCGCAGCGACCTCGAGCTCACCAGGCCGACTCTCGCCAGCATGATCAACACCATCGGCAGCTGGAAGATCAGCGCAAACGCGAGGAACAGGATCAACAGGAAGTTCAGCGTCGAGCCGATCCCGTAGGTCTCGGTCGCGATCAAGCCCGTCAGGTACGTCGTTCCGCGAATCACGACCGGGATGACGATGTAGTGACAGAAGACGATCCCGATCGCGGCGAGGATCACCGACGGTGCGAGCAGTTTGTAGACGATCTTGCGCGTCTTCGGATGGATCGCCGGGACGATGAACATCCAGAGTTGATAGAGGATGACGGGAAGACCGATCACGATCGCGCTGTAAATCGAGAAGCGGAACATCGTCCCGACGGCGTCGGCCGGCCCGAACGCGTGCAGCTTGATCCCGGGGAAATACTCGCGGCTCATCCATTGGATGACGAAGATCGACGGATAGAACATCCCGACGCCGATTGCGGCGATCGTGGCGACGCAGATCATCAGACGATTACGGAGCTCCCGAAGGTGCTCCGTGAACGTCATCTCCTTTTGATCCCACTCGATCTGAGCTTCGCTCGAGCGCGAATCGGGCCGTTCGAGCAACATCGTATACGGCTAGGGCGTCGTCGTCGTCCCCGGCGTTTGCGTTTTCTCTACGTCTACTTTTTGCCGTGCCTCGTCGCGTGCGCGCTCCGCAGCGAGATCGGCCTCGGCCTGACCGACCATGAACTCTTTCTTCGCGTTGCCCAAACTGCGGGCAAGCTTCGGCAGCTTATCCGCCCCGAAGAGCAGAACCGCCGCGCCTACGATCAGCGCGATCTCCATCGGATTCCCGAACATGTGTGTGGACCTCCCCTAGATCAACGAGTTCGCCGCACCCTAAGGTTTCGCCCCGGCGAGCCGTTCGGCGAGCGCGGCGAGCTCGGCCGCCGCCGGGGAGAGACGCGTCCCTGCGAGCGCCCGTTTTGCCCGCTCGGCATGCTCCCGAATCGCTTGCCGGGTCCCCTCGAATCCGCCGAGCGCTCCGATCTCCTCGATGATCGCGGCGATCGCACGGCGCTCGTCCTCGGGCGCGAGCTTCGCGTCGAAGAACGCGCGCACGCGGGAGCGGAAGCCCTGGTCTTCCGAGCGGAGTGCGGCGACGAGCGGGATCGTCA
>JAFAMS010000066.1 GCA_019233165.1 Vulcanimicrobiota bacterium
AAGAACGAACGTTCTTGCGGAAAATCGAAAGCCAGGTGTCATCCCGAGCGTAGGCGCGGAACGCCGGAGTCGAGGGACGCGCGGAGCACGTCCCACTCTCGCGAAACGATCGTGACTCGCGGAAATGAAACCGGTGTGGGGATTCGCCCCGGAGCATGTCGCGTGCGAGGATTTGTGGGGCGAACCGCCGCGCCACTTACCTTATCGTGGGCCCCGATCGTTCTGCCGGTGGCGTGTTTTTCGCGCGTCCCTCGACTTCGCGCCTTCGGCGCTACGCTCGGGATGACACCCTAGATCGCTGCCGGCGCTTGTGCTCCTTGCGAGATCGTGCCGAACGCTCCCGCCTCTGCTAGCGTCGCGATTTTGGCTTCGTCGTACTTGAGGAGCTCGCCGAGAATTTCTTCGCGATTCTCGTTGCGTTGTGCGGCGCGGTGCGCCGGTGGCGGCTCGTTGCCTACTTTCACGGGGCTCGCTACCGAGCGGACTTCTCCGAGCGTGGGGTGCTCGTATTCTACGATCATGTTGCGGGCGGTCGTTTGCGGGTCGGCTAGCGCTTCGGGGATCGAGTTCACCGGAGCGCACGGGACGCCGGCTGCGGTCAGCTCGGCGATCCACTGCGCGGACTTCTTCGCGCGAACGAGCGGATAGAGAATCGCCTGCAGCTCCGCGCGCCGTTCGCGCCGTGCGGCGAAGTCGGCATAGCGCGGGTCGGCGGCCAATTCCGGATGCCCGAGTGCCTCGCAAAAGCGCTCCCAAAACTTTTGCTTCGGACACGCGACGACGATCCAGCCGTCGGCCGTCTGGAAGTTCTGGAACGGGAAGAGCGACGGGTGCGCAGACTGCGCGTGTCGCTGCGGGACGTCGCCGCGGCTGAGACTCCACGTTGCGAGATAGTTCGTCATCGCGAGCGCGACGTCGAAGAGGCTCGTGTCGCAATCCATCCCGCGTCCGTCGCGGCGCGCTGCGTGGACGCCGACGACGAGTGCGAGCGCGGCGACGTAGCCGCCGGAGAAATCGACGACCGAGAGCCCCGATTTTGCAGGCGGCCCGTCGGGCTCGCCGGTCACGCTCATCCACCCGGCGATCCCTTGCAGGACGTAATCGTACGCCGGATCCTTCGCACGCGGCCCGGTCATCCCGAAGCCGCTCAGCGAGCAGCAGACAATCCGCTCGTTGACGCCCTTGAGATCGTCGTAGCGGATCTTCAACTTCGCCGGGATGTCGCCGCGCAGGTTCGAATACACCGCATCGCTGCATCGGACGAGATCGAGGAACACACTCCGCCCAGCGTCCGAGAGCAAATCGAGATCGAGCGTCCGTTTGTTCCGATTGAACGCCTCGAAGAAGAGGCTGTCGCTCCCCTTTTGATGCGGCGGAACGTAGCGGCCGACGTCGCCGTTCGTCCGCGGATCTTCGATCTTGATGACGTCCGCGCCGAGATCGGCGAGATGGATCGTCCCCCACGGTCCGGCGCCGTATTGCTCGATCGCCAGGATCCGAACGTCTTCGAGCGGTCTCACGACCAATACCCGCTTCGCTCGAAATGCTCGACGAGCATCTCGCAGCCGAGAAGGACGTGACGTTCCGCCGCACGCCGTGCTTTTTCCGAATCGCGGTTGCGGAGCGCGTCGAGGATCTCGCGATGGTGGACGAGCGCGACCTCGGTCCAGCCGGGGACGAGCCGATGGAAGGCGTGGGGGACGCTGCGGGTGACGGCGCGGAGCGTTGAAGCGGCGCGCGGCGAAGCGGCGGCGCCGTGGATCGTGCGGTGAAACTCCCAGTTCAGCTCGTCGACGTCGCCGGGGCGCGTACCGTCTGCGACGGCGATCATCTCGTCGTGGATCTCCTCGCAGCGCGCGAGCGGTTTTTCGGCCAGCGACGCAGTGCGGGCGGTCAATTCGCCCGAGAGGAACGCCGTGATCAAATAGGCGTCCGTCACGTCGCGGCGCGTCGGTGGGATCGCGCGAAACCCGCGTGCTTTTGCGACTTCGACAAGCCCCTGCTGTTCGAGCGTCAGCAGCGCCGTGCGCACGGGGGTGACGCTCGTCCCCAGTTCGGCGGCGAGGTCGGCGATCCGCAGCCAGCGATCGTGCGGCAGCGCGCCGGCCAGGATGCGGTCGCGAATCGCCACGAGGACGCGCTGCGAGAGCGGGGTCGCGTCGATTGCGGCGAGTCCGAGTGCGTTCAGCCCGTCCTCCTCACGCGCTCGTACTTGAGGAACGCCGCGACCACGTCGTCGAGCGCTGCACCGGTCGGAAAAACTTCGGCGGCGCCGAGCTCGCGTAAGACCGCGACGTCTTTCGGCGGGATCGCGCCGCCGATCAGGATCGGGAGGTCGTCGAGCTCACGCTCGGCCATCAGAGCACGGATTTTCCGCAAGAGCGCGGTGTGCGCGCCCGAGAGGACGGAGAGCCCGATCGCGTCGGGATCTTCTTGCAGCGCCGTCGCGACGATTTGCTCCGGCGTCTGCCGCAGCCCCGTGTAGACCACCTCGACGCCCGCATCGCGCAACGCTCGCGCGATCACCTTCGCTCCCCGATCGTGACCGTCGAGGCCGGGCTTTGCAAGCACGACTTTCATACGACGATCGGCTCGCGGAATTCGCCGAAGACTTCGCGCAGCAAACCGCTCATTTCACCGAGCGTGCAGTACGCCTCGCTCGCGGCAATGAGCGCCGGCATGCAATTTTCGCTTCCACGTGCGGCTTCGCGCAGCCGTTCGAGCGCGGCTTGCACCGCGCGTTCGTCGCGCGTCGCGCGGATGCGATGGAGGCGCTCGATTTGCTTGCGCGGGAGCGCGTCGTCCATCGCGAACAGCTCGAGCTCGGGCTCTTCCGTCGTCTGAAAGCGGTTGACGCCGACGATTACGTCCTCGCCGCGTTCCAGGCGCCGCTGCTTGCGGTAGGCCTCGTCGGCGATGAGCTGCTGGATGTAGCCGCTTTCGACGCACGGGACCATCCCGCCGCGCGCTTCGATCTCTTCGATGAGCCGGAGCGTCGCCGCTTCCGTGGCGTCGGTGAACGCTTCGACGTAGTACGAACCCCCGAGCGGGTCGGCGACGTCGGCGACCCCGCTCTCGTAGGCGATGACTTGTTGCGTGCGCAGCGCGAGCTGCGTGCTCTCTTCGGTCGGGATCGCGAACGGTTCGTCCCACGCCGCCGTGAAGATCGAGCTCGTCCCGCCCATCACCGACGCGAGCGCCTGCAGCGCGACGCGGATCGCGTTGTTCAACGGCTGCGCGGCATGCAGCGAGCTCCCGCCGCAGACGAGGCCGAAGCGGAAGAGGAGCGAGCGCTCGTCTTTCGCGTGGAAGCGGTCGCGCATCAAGCGCGCCCAGATCCGCCGGCCCGCGCGATACTTCGCGACCTCTTCGAAGAAATCGGTGTGACTGTAGAAAAAGAAGCTGATGTTCTTCGCAAAGTGATCGACGTCCATCCCGCGCGCGAGGCAGCGCTCGACGTACGTGATCCCGTCGGCGAGCGTGAACGCGAGCTCTTGGACCGCCGTCGCGCCGGCGTCGCGGAAATGTGCGCCGGCGACGCTGATCGCGTTGAAGCGCGGAACCTCGCTCGCGCAAAACTCGATCGTGTCGACGATCAGCCGCAGCGACGGCTCGACGGGATAGATCCAGGTTCCGCGTGAGACGTATTCTTTGAGGATGTCGTTCTGAATCGTCCCCGAGATCCGGCGCAGATCGGCGCCTTGCTTCTTGGCGACCGCAACGTACATCGCGAGCAGGACTGCGGCGGTCGCGTTGATCGTGAACGACGTCGTGATCGCCTCGAGCCGGATGTCCTTGAAGAGCCGCTCCATGTCGTCGAGCGAGTCGATCGCGACCCC
>JAFAMS010000101.1 GCA_019233165.1 Vulcanimicrobiota bacterium
GCTCGCCGAGATACTTGGTGAGCGCGTAGGGATACTGCGGCCGAAGCTCGGCCGTCTCGGGGGTCGGATACGAATCCGGAATCCCGTAGCACGACGACGACGCGGCGTACACGATGCTCGGCACGCCGGCGGCGCGCGCCGCATCGGCGACCGCGTACGAACCGTCGACGTTCGCGCGAAAGTAATCCTCGGGGCGCTCGATCGAGGGGACGATATCCGCCAAGCCCGCGAGGTGAAAGACGACCGCGCTCTCGCGAAACAGCGGAGTGAGATCGCTGACCGCGCTCGGCGCGGCGAGATCGAGCTGAACGAAGGTCGCGTGCCCGCTGCGCAGCGCGCCTTCCAAGTTGTTGCGGCGTCCGGTCTTGAGGTTGTCGACGACGATTACGTCTCCGCCGTCCGCGACGAGACGGTCGACGAGATGGCTGCCGATGAAACCGGCGCCGCCGGTGACGACAGACCGCATAGGCTCTTAGCTGGCTACGGCGGAGGCGTTGATCGTGCCGACGGCGTGCAGCTCGATGCGCTCGCGCAGCGCGAGCGCGATGACGTGATTGAAGATCAAATGGCCGTCTTCTTGTTGGCCGATCCGTTCGGCGGGCATGATCACGCGCAAGTCGGCGAGCGTCGCGAGCTTCCCTCCCGGCTTCCCGCACAACCCGATCGTCAGGGCGCCTTGCTCCTTGGCGTACGCGACGGCCCGCAGGACGTTCGGCGAGTTCCCCGAGCCCGAAAGTGCGATCACGACGTCACCCTTGTTCAAGTGCGTCTTCAGTTGCTCGACGAAGACGTCGTCATAGTCGACGTCGTTGGCGATCGCCGTCATCAGCGGGACGTTGTCGGTCAGAGCCAGCGCCCGGAAGCGCGGTTGCCCCTTCACGAGCGTGCACTTGCAGAGATCGTTCATCATGTGCGAGGCGGTTGCCGCGCTGCCGCCGTTCCCGATGATCCAGGCGGTCTTCCCCCAGCGCCACGCGTCGAAGAGCGCGCCGACGACGCGACGCAGATCGTCACGCGAGAGCGCGCGAAGGGCGAACTCCATCTCGCCGAGGTACCGCTCGACCATATCCATGCGCTTTTGGTATCGGCCGCGCGCCTCGCCGCGCTTAGGGCCTAGGCGAAGGCCGCGTGGTCCGGATCGAGCGCGAGGTACTCGTGGAGCAGCAGGTTCTTCGCGTTCGAGACGCAGTGGTGCCGGCACGACTCGCGGGGGTCGAGCGAACGGACCCGGGCGGCAGTCTCGGGGGAGCTCCAAAACGTCCTGAAGCTCCGGTCGCGGATCGAGCCTAGAACCCCCGAGGGGGTGTAGGCCTTGTCCTGACAGGTGTAGACGCTCAGATCCGCCCCGATCACGGTCAGGATCTGCAGCATCGGGCACCAGTCGTATTCCCGCACGAAGCGCTCGGGGAGCGAGTGGTAGTGATCGAGGATCGTAAAGGACGGGCCCTCGAGCTCGCGGGCGATTGCGATCTGATCGGCGACGAGATCGGCGATCTCGGCGTGATAGGCGTTGTTTTCGGCAACGTCGTTCGCTACGACGCAGGCGCTGAGCTTTACGTGTTGGGCGCCGACCGCGTATGCGAGACGGCAAAACTCCGCGATGTGCGGTGCGTTCTCGCGTGTGACGATGAAGCTGATCCCGATCGTGCAACGATCGCTCGCATCCGAGAACGCGTCGATGTTCTCGAGCACCCTCTCGAACGTGCCCTTGCGGACGCTGCGGCTCTTTGCATAGCTTTCGTCGTCCCACGCGTCGATCGAGATCCGGACCCAGGTTGCCCATTCCCCGAGCGCATCCGCTGCGTCGCCCCGGAGCGCGGCACCGTTCGTGAGGCAGCCGATCGCGACCCCGCCCTCGCCGAGCATCCGAACCGTTTCGGCGAGATACGGGTAAACGAGCGGCTCGCCGCCGCCCGAGAACGTCACGGCGCGAACTCCCATCGCGATCGCGTCGCCGGCGATCTCGAGCATCTTTTCGCGGGGGATGCGGTCGCGGATCTCCATCTCGGATCCGAGCGCGAGATGATCGACACGATACGCGCAGTACCAGCAATTCTGATTGCACGCGTTCGTCGGCTTGATGCGGATGTGGACGGGGGCCGCGAGCGGACCTTGCCGGTCGCCGAAGCGGTCGGCGAACGCAAAGACCTTGAGCGGGCTGTAGACGACACTCATCGCCCCCATCCTAGCCTGGGGGCGGGAAGAACCTCAGAAGGGGTTAGAAGGCGTTCGAGCTTTCGTCGCCGCCGTCGGCTGCTACGGATGCGTCGGTCGTGAAGACGTCGATCGTCGCCTTGCGCTGGTCGTAGCGCACCTTTGGGCCCAGCGCCCGTTCGATCGTCCGCGCAGCCACCATCGTCCGGCCTCGGACGGTGAACGGCGCGTGTTTCAGGCTCACGGTGCGACCGTTCAGCGTCGCGGTCCGGTCGCCGACCCGCAACTTGAGCCGGTCGGGGCCGCGGGTAACGGCGATCGTCCGCGTCGCCTTGTCGTACGACATCTCGGCGCCGATCCCGGCGGTCACCGCGCGCAGCGGGACGTACGCCTCGTGGTTCTGGGTGACCGGCGGCACATCCGATGCAATCGGCTGTCCGTCGATCACCAGCGTCGCCGGCTTCGAGAACGCAAGTGCGGTCGACGCAAAGAGCGCGACCCCTGCGGTAGCGAGCAACGAGCGAATGCTAAGCGGACGTGGCGTGTTCATGGGTGCGGATTTCGTGTGCGTACTCAGGATAAACGTCGCCGATGACCTTTTCAATCTCCGTGCGTAAGGCGTCAAGGAGCTCCTTCTCAGGAAACGTCCCTACCAGTTGACCCTTGCGGTAGATCGCTCCCTTACCCTTACCGCCTGCAACACCCACGTCCGCCATTTTCGATTCACCTGGGCCGTTCACCACGCAGCCCATCACGGCAACCTTTACGGGGGCGGTGTACTCGCGAGCGATTGCCTCGACGGAGCGAGCGAGCTCGACCACCTCGATCTCAGCGCGGCCGCACGACGGGCAGGCCGTGATCTCGAAGCCTTTCTCACGCAATCCTAATGATTTGAGGATCCCCCAGCAGACCGGGACCTCTTCGACCGGGTCGGCCGCGAGCGAGACGCGGAGCGTATCCCCGATCCCTTCCCAGAGCAGGATGCCCAGACCGATTGCGCTCTTGATCGTCCCGTCGCGCGGAAGTCCCGCTTCGGTGATCCCGAGATGGAGCGGATAGTCGCACGCTTCGGCGAGTTGCTGATAGGCGGCGACCGCGAGAAACACATCGGACGCCTTGCACGAAATCTTGAATTCAAAGAAGTCGTTGTCTTCGAGGATCTTGGCGTGGCTGAGCGCGCTCTCGACC